>NZ_JBUZTQ010000041.1:0-39703 GCF_055408445.1 Pseudomonas sp. B414
GCCCACCTTTCGGTGAGCCCTTCTAGACCGCCCAGCAGAGCGGATTTTGTTTGGTAGGCGCGATTGGACTCGAACCAACGACCCCCACCATGTCAAGGTTGACCGTTGAGCAGTCGTAAACAGTTGAAATGCAAAGGAATTGTTGAAATATCACGACACCCTAAATTGAGCTTATTACCCTAGAAGAATCAATAACTTAGCGCTGTATTTTGCTACAGTAAAATGCCTTTTCAATGATAAATAGCTCCTAGGCTGCGAAGCGCATTCACGTCCCTTGCTATTGGCATGCTTCTCGCCCACGATTGCCTGCTGATAGGTCTAGCCCAGCAGACATCTAACGTCTAGTAGCCGCATATCCAAATACAGTCAGCTATGGGCGAAATAAACTCTAAAGGCGATAACACTAAGCTTGTAATACTTCCCTCTCCAACACTGGAAACTCAGTATCAAGAGCAGTTGCTAAGCCCTGTCCAAAAAGGCGAAACAATTCGATATCTTGCAAAATTTCCCCCGGGCCACTGGAACGTCCGGCCTGGAGAGCGTGAGCCACATCGTTTCTCCGCTGAAAAAAGGCATCAACACGCAGTGTCACATTTGAAACTAGCTCCGCCCTCTTAGATGCACCAATCAATATTTTCAACTTGGGATCACGGCAAGACTTATTAATAATTTCCGAAATCCCAATATCTTTAAATAGCTCCGCCATTTGCTGCGGCCTCATATTATTAACATTATGAGCCACGGTTTTAGCAACATCAGAAGCAAGATCTTTTTTTAATGTGAAGTTTAGGATATGTCGAATACTGTCTTCCATCTCTCGAGCACGTTCCTCAACACGCGAAAACTGAGTGCGAGCCTTGCTATCTAATGCCTTTTTCCAGACTTTCCCCGCCAAAGCCTTTGGAAATTCTCCATGACCATTGACTCTTAAACATTTCTCTTTAAAAGCTGACATCACCTGCTGCCGTATATACTCCTCATAAATAGCGGCAAGCATTAGCGTGGCTGCATTACCTGCAGAGATTCTAGCCTTCGGCGAAAGACTACTGGATATCCCTTCAGTTGGCCCTACAACCACCTCAGCCAAAGCATCGAGCTCACTAGAGAAGTCATCAAAGTTTAATGAGAAATCGGACATTAGACTAGCTCCGCTCCTTCTCGGAGTATTTTCTCCAACAAAGCTATCCTTTCTTTAACAGCTTTCGCAGTATTCCCCTGACCAGTTAGCACCCCATCCCTGTCGCCACTTGCAAACTCTTTCACTAAACGTTTTTTAATTTTTTTATGCTGCTCAAGCAGTTTAGGAAGTTCATTTAACTGACGGTACACCGCCACCAAGCTTGCATCATAAAGTGCCGAAGAAATTCGGCGACGACCTTTATCATCTGCGGGTAAAAGAAATGGTTTAGGCCCAAAAATCTCCACAGCAGCACTCAAAACCTTGTTGAATTCTGCACCAAGCTCAACCGCTATCTCTTCGGCGATGTTCACTCTTGATGCCATTGCTCTGTCAAGCATTGCCTTCATAGAACCGCGAATGTTCTCTTCATCACGCAAGGCGAAATAACGCAACACTAACTGGCAGTCTCCCATGGAAGCATACAGTGTATTTTTCTGGCGACTAGGGTTCTCATAGTAATCGCTGGGATCAGACTCTATGTACGGCGGAATACCAAATACCTCAGTAAACAAATGACCTCTCGCAAGGTCTACTACCAGTTTATTAAACTTTCCAGGATATATTGCATTTCTAATCTCCTGAGCATTGAGCTTAGTACCGCCAGTATTCAATCGATCGAATACGAATCGACGCACATCGGTAATTGTAAACTCATTATCCGGCGATCGCTCACTATCACTTTCAAGCAACAAGACGATTGCCGAAATTGATGCTCTATCTAAAGCTCGCTTAATTCTAGGAGGCGCTTTAGCATATCTTAGCCCATTAAGCGGAGAGAGAACCTCTAAACCGGTAAGGTAAAACTCCCCCTCTTGAAATTCTTTAATAGCATTGAGACGTTGCTGGCCATCCATGACTTCATATCGAGCGCCATCATTCTCGTACAAAAACACTGGTGGTATTGGTATATTAAGTAGCAGCGACTCAATCAAGCGAGATTTCTGTGTATTTGACCAACGTAGCCTCCGCTGGTATTCCGGACGAAGATTAAGGACTTCTCCTTTTGAAACTAGATCTCTGAGTTGAGGCAAAAGAAAATTATTTGTCTGATAGACAACGCGAAACGCGTGCTTAGCAAAAAACTCATCTGGAGACACTGTACCGGTTGAGGCCGGTGCTTCGTCATCACCCTGCTCATCCATGTCCAAAATCTCAATACCATCCTCAATTTCGAAATCCATCTGTGCCATTGTTTTTCCCCAAGTGATATTTTTTTGTACTCTAACGCATACATCTTAATTAGTCAGTAATTTGCTGCACTGACATCCTTATGACTCAATACGCAATTATCAACAGGACTACGCGGATTGCGCAGCAAGCTTTGGTAGCGCGGTCCCGCGGCCTCTTTTTTCGATGTAAAAAACCAGAGATGACTTTCCAAAAGAGTTATTCGAGATCTATCGCTGATCACAAGGCTCCAGCTTAGACTGCGCCTTAGACCTCTGTAAGGCGACTTTTGGAGTAAAAGTATGGGCCGAAATCTACATGGCTTAACGGAGTCTCAACTCAACAGGAAAAACTTAGGCGGGCCGCATCCTTTAGCGTAACTCAAACATAAACTGCGCTCTGTAGGCTGCGTGGATTGCGAATCTGCTGTGCGATAAACGTTTTTGCCCCTTTCAGGCGTCCTGCCTAACACGTGAAAATAAAAATAACCTTACATCACTCACTGAATACCAATAGTCAGCGACTTACCGCACGCCTGCGCATACTTACGTAGCGTCTCCAGCGATGGTGAATGCTTGCGGCTGGCCAGTGACATTTCAATGCGGGCCAGCGCCGAAGGTTTGACGCCCATGCGCTCAGCCACCTCGGCCTGTGTAAGCCCTGCGGATTTCCGCGCCTGTAACAGCACCTCTAGCGCCGCAAATTCGTCTTGCAGGCCAGAGTAGGCATCCGCAAATGCAGCGTCTTCCTGGCTGCGCTTAGCTGCATAGTCTTGTGGGTTGAACACTACCGGTGCATACCCATCAGCTTTTGACGTATTCATAAAGTAACCTCCTTCAATCGAGTACGGGCGAGCTTCAAATCAGCCGCAGGGGTTTGCTGCGTTTTCTTGATAAAGCCGTGCAAAATTACAATGCGCTGCCCAACCAACGTGCAAAACAGCGCCCTTCCGATGCCCTCCGCCCCTTTGGCGCGAATCTCAAACAGCCCATCGCCCAACGCTCGCGTATGTGGCAATCCCAAATTGGGCCCATGCTCGACCATCCGGCCAGCAATCGCGGTGAAGCTGGCCACGATGCCCGTAGGCCAATCCAGAATGGCCGACTGCACACGGGCGTTGAAGAATTCGATCTGATAGCTCATGGATAGACATTAACATGCATGTTAATCACCGACAACACTCCCTCCGGCGTTCTGCCGAACAAGCAATGAATAAAATCCAATTTTTTGAAAGACTACCATCTGATGGCGAGCGCTAAAACAACCCACCCAATGCATCAGGTTTCCAATTCATGATGATCAACTCCCCCGTCACCTCCGCCTTCCCCTGCCTCTGATTCGCGGTCGTGTACCGAATCTCGGTCGTTTCAAAATGAAACCCCTCGAATACCCGCCGAATGTCTGGATGGTCATTGATGCTGACCATCACCTTGCCTTTGCAGCGCCGCATAAAGTCGGCCATGCGCTCGTAGTTTTCAAAGGGGAAATCAACGCCGTAGCCAGCAGTCTGCCAGTAAGGCGGGTCCATGTAGTGGAAGGTATGCGGTCGGTCGTAGCGCTCTGCGCACTCAAGCCAGGGTAGGTTTTCAACGTAGGTGCCGGCCAGGCGCTGCCAGGCTGCAGACAAGTTTTCTTCAATGCGCAGCAGGTTGATTGCAGGGGCAGTCGTTGCGGTACCGAAGCTCTGCCCTGAAACCTTGCCACCAAATGCATGGTGCTGCAGGTAGAAGAACCGTGCGGCGCGCTGGATGTCGGTCAAAGTTTCCGGGCGGGTCATTTTTTGCCACTCGAAAATCTGCCGTGAGCTGAGAGCCCACTTGAATTGCCTTACGAATTCTTCCAAGTGGTTCTGCACTACGCGGTACAGGGTCACCAGGTCGCCGTTGATATCGTTTAGCACTTCGCATGGCGCGGGCTGTGGCCGCAGGAAGTAGAGCGCCCCGCCGCCGGCGAAGACTTCGACGTAACATTCGTGGGGTGGGAACAGGGGGATAAGGCGATCGGCCAGGCGGCGTTTGCCGCCCATCCAAGGGATGATGGGGGAAGACATAATTTGCAAGACCTTTACTGTATGGATAAACAGGTGCTAGGCTCGCTCCGCTTTGTGCACAGAGCGGGAGCCTTGGCTGGGCTTGCAGGTAGAGACTGCGGGTTCGGTGGCCGGGCTGGATGTTGACGCATCCGGCTTCGGCCGCTCCTTTTACTTTGTGCCTGATACTTCTTTGGCGTAGGCCTGACAGGCCTGCAGCGCGATCAGTCCTTGGTCGCCGTCGCCGGTGATTCCGATAATTCGTTGAGCATGCGCTGGGTCAAGTTGGGCTCTATGGGCGCCATAAACCACGTCGCCGGTGCGGGTGGCGGTTTGCATTCTGTCACAACCAGCCCCGGCGGCGTCGAGTTGGACTGACAGCCGCAGGTCAGTAGTAGCAAGGCGATCACGCAGGCGTGCCTGTTTGGTTTTCTCATCGATCAGGGCTCGGTAATGGGCTTGGTTACTGGCTGCCAGCCATTGCTCCAGGGCGAGGCGCTTGCCCTGCTCTGCCAAAACCAGCGCGGAGTTGGCATTGGCCAGATTGGTACGCTCGGTTTGGTGGGTAGCTTCTTTGGCGGCCAGTTGCTGACCGTAGGCGTTAGCCTGCCACTCCCAAGCGGCCCACGCGCTGCCCGCCATCAGGGCCAGGATGATCAGCAGCCCCCCGCCCCACTTCACCGCATCGATCTTCACGCCAACACCTTCAGCGCCCGGGCGTACAGCGTCTGCCGATCGGCCGCGCCGTTCTGGCCACCGTTGATGCGCTGGGTGATCTTGTCGAACTGGCCCGCGTCGGCCAGTGTGCTCAGGCCCTTGGTCGCCCAGAACCATGCCGCTGACATGCAGGCGTGCTGTGGTTTCTCCAGCAGCTCGGGCTGCTTGATCAGGTCAAGGCTCAGCCCTTCGCCGCAGGCCACGTAGTTGGCCCGGCCGGTGATTTGGATTAGGCCACGCCCTCGATACCTAGAACCGTCACCGGTCACGGTGTTACCCAGGTCTTTGCGGCCTTCGTATCTGACTTGGGCAGCCGTTGGGCCCCAGATTTCTTTGACGTGTTTGAGCTGGCCAGACTCATGGCCAATCTGGGCGATAAACGCGGCTACGCGCTTCGCGCCAACAATCTGGTACCGGCTCATCGCGGTGTTTAAGACAGGAACAAAAACGCCAGCAACTCGGCTGGCGTTCGGGAGGATCTGCAGCAATTGCTGCACGGTAATGGGCATGACTTTCTCCAGGCAAAAAAATACCCGCACTCGGCGGGGTTCTGTATTGCTGCATGGTTCAGCTTGGTCGTGCTGGCCGCTGACTTGATTCGGGATAGCCTTCGGCATCCAGCTTCCACGCTCGCACCTGGGTTCGATAGTCACGCCATTGGCGCTCCGTACCTTCCACCTGCTCACCATCCTCAATGGCCTCCAGTTGCTCAGCCACAAACTTGCGCTCCTGCTCGATCCACTGGACTTCGACAGCTATCAAAGGCACCAGGCGTGCAGCCTCGGCCTCAGCTTGTATGTCTGCTGCCTTGCGCAGTTTTGACCAGTCAATATTGCTCATACTTCGGCCCCTCAGTGGCTACAGGTAAAGGTCCTGGCAACTCAACCGGACCGTTCTTGGTGACGGTTATGGGCACGGGGAATGCCTGCGCCTGGCTGTAGTTCCAGGGGTTGGGCAAAATCAGGGTCAGCTGAAGCTCGCCATTGACTCGGGTTACATTCCCGGCAAACCACTCTGACTCGATTGCCTCTCTGGGTAATACATCTCCTTCCTCCACCCTGGAAAAGTCAAAGACCTCGCCATCAACGGAAAGGGTATCGCCTGCTTTTCTATAAGTAATCGTATCGTCTCTGCGCTGAGGACTCAGTGTGATTTTCATTATTTCCAGCGCCCTATTGTCTGGTAGGAGATTTCATGAGACTGCGATGTTAGGGGGCCATATAAAAAGGAAGGGTGAACTGCAGACGGACTGAACCCCATATTAATACCGACATATATATTATTCAGCCCATTGCTATAATATTGCATAGCACCATAGAGCAATGGCGCTCCTCTATTAGCACCGCCAAAGAAGTTGAAAAAAACAGCGGATCTGAAAGAGCCCGGTACAAAATTCGCGGGCTGGTCCGTTTCATTAAATCCGGCACCTTGACCCGCAAGCGTCTGAACATTGAACAACTGGGAACCCCAAGTAATCAGTGTTCCATCTGCAAATTTTGTGAAGTTGCCTTTGGCGTTGGAACCTTGCTCGATGATAGCCCCTCCCGCCACCGTACCTACCAGATTTGCAACAGCCGCCGACCCCAACCCCAGTCCAGAGCGAGCCTGCTCCGGCGTAGTGCCACCTGTACCACCTTTCTCGATGGGTACTACGTTTTCAGTCGAAACCGAACCTAAACCCAGCCCAGAACGAGCCAACTCCGGCGTAGTACCGCCTGTACCACCTTTCTCGATGGGCACTACGTCTCCGGTCGAACCAAGGCTTTCGACCTTCTCATACAGTTCCTTTGTCATCGCATTGATTTTTATGCTGGCTGTACGCGGCGGATCGCCGCCCAAGCCATTAGGCGGCGTACCCAGGATGATTTCTTGCCGTGCCATGATTTTTATCAACCTATGCTGAATGGAAAAGGTAGACCTCTTGTTCGGATAACGAGAGCCGAAGGCCTGATGTCGGGTATATCTCGAAAGATAGGGCTTTCCGAAGGAATTGAGCTATTGAGCAACTGACCCCATGTGGTTTCAGCGGAGATTACAAACTCAAACTTAATCGCCCCAATCATTCCGGCGCAGCCCTCGGTCAAGGCGCACTGGTAGGGTGTATTTACTACAACGCGGGCGGCGCATGTCACCGCCCGACTCCAGGGAAGGAAAGCAGCAACCTCCCCCTCCCCTGGAATCGGGATACTTACTGAGCTTTTAATTATATTCCCGTGTACAGAATTGTACCCTCCGGCATAAGCAGTAACTGACCATCCCGGTATATGGCTGTTAGCCCCGCCTCCTTTACCCGGAGGATAAACATTCGCAATAATATTCAGTGGTGCCTGTCTGGAGTTAAACGTAAGAACACCATCACTTTTATAAGTTCTAAGCGCGGGACCAGTACCGGCATCGCGCATAAGGTCAAAGCAATAGAACTTACTCTCTGGTGATGCACCTCCATAATAGAAGGTGACCGAATCACCAACCACTTTTGTTCCGGCCAAAGCCCCGCCACCTGTTATAAACACAATCGGAGATTTGGCGCCTACGACCGTAAACCCATGTAGTGCATCAGCAGGACCTGAAGCAGACCAATTTCCACCCCAGCCGGGATCTTTCTTGCAGGCGTTCGATATACAGACATATCTGCTCCAGTTTTCTATATAGGATAGATACCCGCTTTTAATTAAGCCGTATGCAATTTTATCGGTATCAAACAGCAGACTTCCATCTTCTTTTCTTACGACCAAGTTAGCCATCAATAATAACCATAGTAAATTGCACAGTTCGCAGAAAAAAATCCCCACCCGTTTCCCGCATAGGAATATTGCCAGCTCAACGTCGAGCCATTTAGCGTTACTCCCGGGCGCTTCCCTTTCGATCTGTTCATATCCACAAGTGGTGCCACTGAGAAATAAGCTGTTTTCCCTGCTGGTGGATGTGGGATTTGAATGGTGCCATTTACCCCGTTCGTGATAACGCTGCCCATGTTCTGGCTGATGTTGCTGGTCATATCAAGGATGACTTGGCCATCCATATTTTTGATGGTTAATCCTGTCATGTCATAGACTCAAATCGATGGCAGTCACACCATTGGGGTGATACATGCGAATTGAAGTGCTGGTTTGGACCATTCGCCCACCACTGCTGCTTGTGCCGTTATTTTCAAAGGTGCCATCCTTGCCCAAATGCCAGCCTGTCAAACCTGCCTCCCATCCTGTTGAGCTGAGGTCGCCCACCTTGGCGTTGGTGATCGTGCCATCCTGAATAAACGCCGACGCCATAAATACCTGCCCGTTCTCCACCACAAACGGTGTGAACACCTCCCCGCCAGCTAGCGCACCGACCACGGCAAAGCGATCCGCACTGACCAAGAACTGGCTTTGCGTCACTCCTTCAGCGTTGGTTTCGATGCCCAGTCCGATACCCGCAGTGACCAGTTGGCCATTGGCATTGACCTGCATTTTGACCGACCACATGGCACTGGCCTTACCCTCGAACTCAGCCTGGGCCTTGCTCACGACCTCCACTGCGGCAGATGTTTCCCCCACCTCAGCCTGAACCCGGTCGGTGCGCACTGCCTGGGCAAAGTCACGCTCGGCAATCACGGACATAAGCGATTCGGCACCCGCCGAATAACGCTCATCCCCTGCACTGCCGTTCTCGTCGCCCGCAGAGCCGGAGTCGATATACGCATACACACCATCGACTTTCTCAGCCGTTGCCGTGACCTTGCCGTCGAGTGTTTCCACGGTACTGGTGAGCGAGCTCAAGCCGGTGGCTGTGGCCTCCAACCCTGTTTCAGGGTCAGTGACCTTGGCGTTGATTGCATTGAGCTGCTCGGCCTGCGCTGTGATCTTGCCGTCCTGCTCGGTGATGCTGGCCGAGTTTTTCTGCACCTGCAGCACCAGGGCATTGGTGGTTTCGGCCAGGGTGCCCATATCGAGCCAGTAGGTTGCATCTGGCGGCGAATGGCCTGTGGTGGATGCCATCGCCTGAAACAGCCGATTACCCAAGCGCACCACTTCGCCAGAGGCATAGGCCTTGGCGTTGTCGTACTCCAGCGCATCAGTGATTTCGCCGATAAGGCCTTCCAGTTCCTTTTTGGCTTCGTTAAGACGGTCATTCACGGAGCCTGAGCCGTCGCCATCAATCAGCTCGATTCTATCCAGTAGCTCCTTGCCCAGCTCGGTTTCGCCTATTTGCCCAGCGATCAACTCCAGCACCGGCCCCGCCTCGGCGCTGGCCTGCCCCATCACCCCGTTTTTCACCGGATAAAACGGCCCGATATTGCCGGTGCGATCGACCAGTCGCGCCCAGAAGAAGAACTGCGCGCCAGCAGCCAAACTCTGCAGGCGGTAATCGTTCTGCGGATAGGCCAGATCCGACAGCTTGGTGGCGTTCTCCAGGCTGTTGGATGGGCTGTACCAGATTTCGGTGCGCTGGGTGTCTTCTGCACCAGGTGGGAAACCCCATTTGACGCCAATTTCAAAGAGCCCACTGTGTGTGGTGAGGTGAGTCACCGCCGGTGGCAAACCCACTTTGCCCGCCAGCAACACTTCCATGCTGCTGCCCCATACCGAGGCCACCCCAAGGGCGTTTACAGCGCTGACGCGGGCAATGTAGCGCCCGCTGTAGACGCCTTCGACTTCGGCACCCAGGGTGCCGTTGGACGGCAATCTGATCCAGCTGCCGCTGTCCTTGCGCCATTCGACGTTGTAGGAAACTGCCCCCTTCGATGCGTTCCAGCTGATACGCATGGTGGTCACTGCCAGCCCTTGGGCAATGCTGCTGCGGGCTTCGATCTGGATATTGTCCGGTGGACTCATCACGCCGGGCGGAATGATGCTGATCGGTTGTGGATCGATACGGGCGCCGTTGTCGATCGCATCGTATTTGCCCGGCTCATGTTGCACGGCCTTGATTTCGAACTGGTGCAGGCCCTGGGGCTCGATGGTTTGCACCCGAAAGCGCATCACGGCCAGGTCGGCGCTTTCAACCGACCAACTGCTTTCGGGCTGTGGCAGTTCCGAATAGTCGGCCAGTAGGGTGACTTCGTGGCCAGACACTGACTTGACGATCCGGCCTTCGGTCTTGCCGCTGGGAAGGTTGAGGATCAAGCGATCTTCAGGCTGGATCTGCGCGGCAAGGTCGAGGGTAATCACCCGTTTGGTGGCTGCGCGAATTCGCCCGCCGCTTACCCGCCCGGAAAACAGCTCGTCTGCAATGCAGATGATTTGCCCGGGCTCGACGTTGCGCCCTTCCATGCCGGTAGTAAAACCCACCGTCCAGCTCTCGTACTGTTCGGTTTTAAGCAACCACACGCCGTGGCGCATGGCCTGGCCCTGGGAGGTGCAGCCAAAGGCCGAGATATCTTTTTGGCGGTGGCCAAGGATGCCGATCAGTTCTTCGTTGGTGACCGGTACCGGTTCGGTTTTGAAGTCGTTGGCCGGGTTGTCGTAGCTGACTTTGACCCGCGTGTGCCGGTCTGGCCAGGCCACGGCGCCGTACTCGAATTCGCCGATGATATTGGAGCGGGTGAACACGTAGCCGTCTTCATTGCCCGGGATATCGGCCACCATCGTGACCATCGAGCCATTCCAGCAGCTGCTGCCACGAAACACGCTGGCCAGGTCGGACAACAGCGCGTAACCCTCGACCTGATCCTGAATGTAGACGTTGGTGGTCATACGCGGCTCAAGCCCACCAAGGCCGTCCTTGACCATCACATCGCAATAGCGACCAATCTCGTACAGGGTCCACTTGTCGACCATATCCGGGGTGATGCGACGGCCCAGGCCATAGCGTCGGTGCAATAACAGGTCGTACCAGATCCAGGCCGGGTTGTTGGTATACGCCTGTTTAAAGGTGCCGTCCCAGCTGCTGGTGTAGGTGCGGGTTTCGGGGTTGTAGTTGCTCGGTACCCGAATGATGCGCCCGCGTGCCCGCAGGCTAAATTTAGGGATGTTCTGGAACTGCGAGGCGTCGAAGCGCAGCGCCCCCAGCGCCAGATTGGGGTAGCGCAGTTTGGCGTCAATCACCTCAGTCAGCGCCTTGATGCGCATGGTGTCGGCCCAGTTCACATCATTGCGGTTGGCCGTCAACCGGCGCACACGCACCAACGCCGAGGTGAAACCTTCGGGCAGGTCAACCCGGTGGCTGCGCTCGTACTCGGTAGTGCCTTTGTCCGCGAGGGTGGCATTGAGATAGGGCTGAAAACTGCCGCCATCCACTGACAGCTCGATGACGTAATCAATCCGGTACCCAACCTGGTCGCCGTTGCTTTTCACTTCCCATATTTGCGGCCAGGCCAGACGGATACGGACTGCCGACAACTGTGGGTCAGTGATGGCCCGCGTCCACGGTGAATCCGAGCGCAGTTCAACCGGGAAGCCCTGGGTGATCTCGTTTTCAATGGCCGGGAAGCCTGCAATATGTTCTTGATCGACAGTACCCGGGCGAAAGTCCCAGCTTGCACCGGGGAAGTTTTCGCCGCCGTCCGGCCCATGCATCGGCGTGCCGTCGAGTTTGACCGACTCCAGGCCGTTGACCGGCCCGACAATTGGCCCTTCGCTGAGGAAGTACAGCAGGTTGGCATGGGAGATCGACAGCGCACTGTCGGGGGCCTTGTAAGGTTGGCGTGGCTTGCTCTGGCCCCCTTTGGCCCCGGAAATGCGGGCAGCCTGATGCCGACGCTTGCGTGTTGCAACGCGCGCCGTTGAGACTTTGCTCATGTCATGTCCTTACTGTTGATCTTCTGCGTAGATGCCCGCCGAGCCCAAGGCCCCGCCTATGTCGCGCTCGCCATACAACAACGGCTTGCAGCGGCCTTGCGCAGTGGTGGTGACAGCTGAACCGAAGGCGTAGCTGGCTTTGTTGCCAGAGTCTTCTTGCCCCAGCAAGCCTGCGGGCGACGGTGAAAGCATCGCCGCCACCCCGCCAATGGCCATACCGGCGCCAGCAGCGGCCAGGTAGTACTGCTGGGTAATCACGCCGATCACGATCAGCACGATTCCGGCGATGGTCTGGAACAGACCCGCCTTGCGGCCCATGACAATGGGGGCGATGCGGATTGGCTCGGGTCGGCCTGAGCGCATATCCATCTCGTCCGCCGACAGGTTCTGCTTGCCCCGGAATACGGCAAAGGTCAGGCCGCGCTCTTCCGACAGGCGCAGAAAGCGTTTGAAGCCGGGTATCGATACGCACAGCGCGTGGATCGCCTCGGCACAGGAATGCACCGCCAGCCGATGTTCACGCCCAAAGCGCGCACCCAACACGCCGTAGAGCATGACCAGCACCACCAGCGGCTGGGCCGTGATTATCGTTCGAGCGGCCATCAGCTTTCCTCCGGCATTTTTTGGTGCCGCAATATCAACACGGTGTAGTCGGCCCACATACCGCCGTAGACGTCGCGGCTGGATTTCTTGTTATAGCGATGGTGCAGGAAAGTACGCGGCGCCGGGTGCAGGTCGGGCACGCTGGCCAGCAGTCCGTCACCGAGGTAGATCCCGGCATGGTTGGGCGCATTGGCGTTTATCTGCATCAGGATCATGTCGCCCTTGCGCAGGTCGGCCACCGGGTAGAACCCGGCCTCCTCGTAGTATTTTTCGTAGAGGCTTTCACCGGTTGTCCACCAGCCATCCCGGCGCGGGTAGTTGGGCAGTGCAATGCCGTACTCACGGCTGTAGTAGTCGCGGCACAGGGCGTAGCAATCCAGCAGGCCGTGGCCGTAATCACGGCCAATTAGCGGAGCCTGATAGCCGCAGGGCTTAAACTCGAATAGCTCGCCCGAGGGCCAACTGATAATTGCCCAGGGCTTTTCGTGCAGTTCGCAGCTGACGCGATCGGCCATGCTCGGTTGCGCTGGGGTGTCCGGGTGGCTATGGACGATAACCCGAATGTCACCACGGTCTTCCGCGTCGGCCAGGTCTTCCGGGTTGATGATGAAGTGTTCACTGGGAGTGCTGGCATCGTTGCGGCATGGCACGTATTTCTGGCGCCCGCCCTCGGCAATCACGACACCGCAGCATTCCCTGGGGAACTCGGCAGCAGCGTGAGCCTGGATCTGTTTGATCAGGGTTTTATTCATTGTTTACTCGCCCAAGGAAGTCGCCGGGGTGCCGCCAAACGGCAGGGGGTTGCCTTTGCCGAGACGTTTTTCGCAATCGCTGACCCGCCCGCCGCAGCGGTCTAGCGCGGGGTCTGACACCGGGTTGCCGTCCAGATCAAACATCAACACGCCGGTGTAGTTGCAGTCTTCGCCCCGGTACTCGCCCCACAAGCACCATTCACAGCGACTCATCAGTTGCCCGCCGGGTAGCATCTGGCCTTTGATCGCGGTGGGCGATGCACACTCAAAGGTCACCTCTTCACGGCTAAGACTTAGCGCCTGATTGATGTAAGAGATGTTCAGGCGTTCCATCGGGCTGGCATCGGGGTTGCCACCGGGGAAATTCGCCGCGTCCAGGTACTTGGCGTAGGTTTCCCGCACCGTCAGGCGTACCCCGCTAAGCTGGTGGAAGTTCAGGCACAGCGCCGTGATCACCCCGTCCAGATTGCCCAGTTTGAGCATGGGGGTTGAGGTGTTGCCTTCCATACCCCGGCCAAAACCACTGACTTCAAAGGGGCGAGGCTCGTAGCGCTCGCCCTTCCAGATGATCGGCCCGGATTGTTGGTGCGCGTGGTAGCGCAAGGTGCCCATACCCCGTGATTCGCCGTCCAGCTCAACCAGCTGGATCAGTGAGCCGGGTTCAAGTGTCTGGTCGTCTGCGGTGATCATGGTGACCTCAAGGGTTGAAGACTTGCTGAAAGGTGGTGCTCAGGGTGTATTTTTTCTTGCCCAAGGTTTGCAGCTGCCAACCGCCCGCCGTGATAAACGCACCCTGCTGTTCAAGCGGCGGCGTCCACAAAAAATGCTGGACGCCTTTATGCCGTTTGAAGAAGTCCCGAATCGGGATGATGTAGGCCGCGTTGCCGGTGAAAGACACCGCCCAACTGCCTGCGATGTTGTTGATCCCCACCGACAGGCGCTGGCTGTAGCCGTTGTTGTATTGCGAGGTCAGCACATTGGGCTGGTCGTCGCCCGCAGACCCCACCCGGGGTGACCAGGTAAATAATTCAGCCATTAGCCTCTCCGGTTATTGGGATCGAGCAGGCCGTTTTGGCCCTTTTCCTTGATGATCACGGCGCGGGCGACCTTGGGCATTTCGGCGCGGGCGGTGTCCAGCAAGGCCCGGCCCATCGCTTCGTAGCCTTCAGTGGCAGTGACTGAGCCGCCGGAACCGTCGCTCTGTATATGCAGGTGGATTTGCGGCGCCGCTGACGGGCTGGCTGTTGCAGACGACTGGCTCAACCCCGGTACCGAGAAGTTGTTGGACCTGCCGACATAACCGCCATCGGCATAGCCCCGCTGGTTGAGCTGGTCCAGGTACGAGCGCATGCCGGGCTGTTCGACCACTTCCTTGCGCAACACAAACTCGCCGCCGTGTACCACGCCCTTGGGCTCGTACTTGCCACCGTTGCCGGTGTAGCCGCCCTCGGAGAAGCCGGTAACCGCCGTGGCGGCGATCATGCCGACCGAGGCGTAACCCAGGCCACGAATCAGCGAAGCTGCCGGGATGCCCATGATTGGCCCGAGCTCCAGGGCTTTGGCCGCTGCCACTTCGGTGCTGACCATTGCCTGAGCAATCGCCGCTGCCTTGCTGGCCAGAAACAGCACCTTGTAGGCAGTGGAGCCCTCCCCGGCCATTTGTTTCATCATGTCGGCGGCGTTACTGGTCAGGTCGGCAAACACCGCGATGGAGCCAAGTTTGTAAGCGTCCTGGATCGACTCGAGCTTTTTGTTGTTCTCTTCGTTGATCTCGACCTTGCGGTCCAGGTATTGCTGTTCGCTGATCAGCTTCTGGTCGAACAGCTTTTGTTGGCGCTGGAGTTCTTTTTCGTGCCATTTGGCCAGTGCCTTGTCAGCCTCTGCGGCCTTGATCAGTTCACCACCCGGCCCGCCGACAGAAGCGTCCAGGCCGGTGAAGGTCGGCGAAGTGTTTTTGCCAACCGATGCTTTTGAGATGGCATCCGCACCGTCGCGGTACTGATCCGAGGTCAAACCGCCCTGGGCCTTGAGCTTGGCCAACTCGGCAAAACGCTTGCGAGTGGTGGCCAGCAGGCTGTCTTCCTGACGCTGAACATCGCTCATCAGGTCTTTGTAGGACTTCTGCGTGTTGAGGTTGTCCAGCGCGATGGCAGCACGCTGCAGGTCTACCTTTTTCGCTGCATCCAGCTTGCTCAGGGTGCCTTTAGTGATCTCAAACTCGATCTTGGCCAGCTCGGTTTTGGTCGCGTGAACCTCGGCCTGTTCGTTGAGCGTGCGCAGGGTACGGCTGTAGTTGTCGTCCAACTGTTTGGCTTGCCGGGCGGCATCGTCTGCGGCCTGTTTGGCCTTGCGTGCGGCCTCTTCCTGAGATTTTTTCGCCTGTTCGCTGGCATCGGCCACTTTGGCCGCTGCCTGGGCCTGACTGAGTAGCGCCAGCCCTTCCGGGGTTTGTGCCAGCCCTTGCTTGGCGCCCAAGCGGTTGATTTCGCCCAACTCAGTGGGGTCTTTCAGCTTCTCGGTTTTTTCCTTGAGGGCATCGATGCGCTTCATCCATGCATCGGTGGTGGCGGCATCGGGCGGTTTGATCTTGCTCAAGCCCGCGCCAAGACCTTCGGCGGCACCCTGGGCATTGTTCATGACCAAAGTCATCGACGAAATCTGAGTGCCGAAGGTAAACACCTTATCGATGATCTGCTGATACTCACCCGCCAGTGCCTGCAATTTGCTGGTCAGCTCGGTGGTGGGTTTGATGTTTTGGACAAGGTTCTGTGTGGCCGAATCAATATCGACACCGCCCTGCATACCCCGGCGAAAATTCCCCGACGCAACTGCCCGCTGATACTGGTTGGCCTGAAAGTTTTTACCGCCCGAGTAGTTCCCCGTAGGGCCCTGGGCAATGGCCTGCATGTCCTTGAGGATTTCCGCAGCACGTTTCTTGGCCTCGGCCTGCTCCTGCGTCAGTTTCTCAAGGATCGGGCGCCGTTGTGCTGCGCCGAGTGCTTCCCATTCCTTGCGCAGTTCCTCGATGGGGCGTTTCAGATCAACAGCGGCATCACCAGCTTTTTCCGCATTGTCACGAAACAGCAAAAAGCTCGCGGCCACGGTGCCGGCCACCATCGCCAAACCGGCAGGACCGCCCAATATGCCCAACAGCCCACGACCAGCACGGCCGACCAGCGCTGTGGCCGCATTGTTCGCGGCCTGCGCCTGTGTCTGCGCCATTGTCGCTTGCTGATCGGCCAGACGCGCCAGGCGCAAACGGCCCAGGGCAGCGGTGTGGGCATCGGTGAAGCGGGCCGCGGTGACTTCCGCCTCGGCGGCAAACACGTTGGCCGCTGTTCGCCGTGCCGCAGCCGTCGCAACGTCCAGTTGTGCCCGGGCCTGGCCGATAGCGGCAGCGTTGGTCGCCCGCCAGGCACCGGCCTGCGCCAGCAGCATTTTTGAAAGCTGCCCAACCTTCAACCCCGCGTATGCAGCACCCAGCGTCATCACCGTGGCTGACAGGCCGTCCATATTGTCAGCGACAAACACAATCGCGTTCGACAGTGCTCGGGTGCTGCCGGTGGAACTGTCGGCACCGCCCACCCATGCCTGAAAGGCGTTGTTGAGTACCTGCATCGAGCCGCTGACGGTCGGTGGCAGCTGTTTGTATTCTTCACGCAATTTGCCCAACTGGCCGATCAGTGCTGAAACCAGCTTGTCAGTGGTCAGCAGGCCACCATCGGCCATCGCTTTCAGCGCGCCAGTGGTGACGCCCATGCCATCTGCCAGCGCCACCATTGCGCGGCCACCGCTTTGGCTGACGCTGTTGAAGTCCTGCCCACGCAACACGCCTTTGGCAAGCGCCTGGCTGAGCTGGGTGGTAACTGAGGTGACTTCTTCGGCGCTGGAGCCCGACAGTTGAAAGCTGGTGGCCAGCGCTTCGGTAAATTGCACCGATTCTTTGGTGGAGTAGCCATACTCCTTCAGCGACCGTGAGGAACGGGTGAACAGGTTAGCGTTGTCCGCAAATGAGGTGGTGGTGCGCTGGCTGATGTCGAAAAGCGACTTCTGAGCAAACTGAAACTCTTCGGTGCTCGATGTCGCCAGCTTCAGGCGGGCATTGATCGAGTTCCAGGCGTCGGCTTGGTGTACCAGATTGCCAACTGCCAAAGCCCCCACCATCACAGAGGCGTAATTGCTCACCGAGCGGGTGAGTGATGACACCGCCGAGTTTTGCGCGGTAATGGCAGCCTGCTGCGAGCGCCAGCCATCCGCTGCCTGGCGGTTTCCGCTGGTGATGGTGCGAAAGTAGTTCTGCCCCATTCGCCCGGCGCGGGCCATTTCACGCTGATAAGCGCCGGTTTCCGCCGAGACACTGACAATCAGCTTGCGAAGGGTTTGGCCTGCCATGCTTTTCTCCGGGAATTAAAAAACCCGCCGGAGCGGGTTAGTGGATTTTGCGTTCACTCAAAATGTTGCCGTCTGGCCCCACATAGAACTGATTACCGTTTTCGCAGTTGGCAAAAATGACTATGTCATCTGGCGGCGTGCTCTGATTTTCGGCTAACCCAAGCGCATAGACCGCATCACAGCGCTTTTGCCGTGACACTTTTTCTAGCGCGATCCGATCACGCGCTTCAATGCGTTTGATGCCGTCTGCGCCCCAGTTCTCGTAATAGCGCGGGTAATCTTCAACAGAATATTTGATCAAGATGTCTTCATTCAGTACGACGCTGCCCGCATCCCGCTCCGGGTTGGACCAATAGAAACCCCACCAGATCAGCACAATGGCGGCCAACCCGGCGAATACGATGCCCCGCAGCTTCGATTCCTGATTTTTCTTTTTGGCCAACCGCCGACAAATCACGATCACGCCGACCAAAATAACGACCGAGGCTATTAACAGTTTTACCAACATGGGTGCCTTCCTTTGACAAAAAGGGTCAACTGTAACAGCTGATTCAGAAACCCCAACCTTCTCAGGCATCAGTCATGCCCTGCAGGTATGCCCTGAAAGAGGCTTCTCCTTCTGCCGCTTCCAGCTCTTCATCCACCGGCAGCACCTTTTCTGGTGCCCACTGCGGCATCATGTCGGAGGTCGTCACTTTCGCGCCCTGGGCCTGGAGCGTGGATGCAGCGATGATCGATGCCTGAATATCCCCGCGAATATCACCAATCGGTGACTGCCGGTCGTAGGCCATCCACAGCATCAGCTCTTCCGCGCTCATCTGTTCGCGCAGGTCGTGCAAGGTCATGCCCAGGCGGAGGGCCAACGCCAGCATAAAGGCCAGCGCCGGTTCCGCCGTCAGGCGTTTCCCGCTGCGTCCACCGGATCGGGAGTGTCTTCGTTCAGGCCGACGCCGCTCAGTTCAAAGACCCTGGCCGAAAGCCGGTCATGCACGGGACTGAATGCCTCGGCCACTTCGTCTACGTCCTCATCGCAGAACACCCGCTGCTGATTTTCGTCGAACAAGGTACGCACCAGGACAAAGGCGTAGAGCACGTTGGCGTTAACCTCCACATGACGCTCTGGCGGTGCCTCTTCACCTTCGGCTACTTCCACCGCATGAGCGCTGAGCCCCGCCTCAACACGGGCAGCAGATACCAGCTCGGCGGCGCGACGGCGGTATTCCACCCAGTCACCAGCACTCAGTGCCCGGACGGTCACAAGCGCACCGCCCCACTCTGCCACCGCCACGGTTTCGTGCTTGAAGTTGCGCAGCGGGTCGAGTGCAAACGCACGAATGCCGCCGACTGCGGCTTTTACGCGGGCCATTACGCTTTCACCGGCATGTTGAAGGAGACCGCACCGGTGATGCGGACGTTGAAGGTGCCGTTTACAGTGCCGTTGGGGGCGGCATCCCAGGTGAACTGGGTAACCAGGCCCAAAAAGTCCGAAGAGGTGCCGTCTTTGAATGCGGTGCTGAAAGCGCGTGGCTCGCCATCATCACGGGCGGTACGCAGCACCGTTTGTGCCTCGTCATCAGCCTTCCAGTTGCCGGACATGGTGAAGGTGCCGTTATCCGCGAGGCCGGTGGTGAATTCCTTGGCTTCGCTGGCCAGGGTCGAGACTTCGATTTCGTCCGACTGCCCGCCCTGGAACTGC
Source organism: Pseudomonas sp. B414 (assembly GCF_055408445.1). Lineage (NCBI taxonomy): Bacteria > Pseudomonadati > Pseudomonadota > Gammaproteobacteria > Pseudomonadales > Pseudomonadaceae > Pseudomonas > Pseudomonas sp. B414. The sequence continues at coordinate 19,256 of NZ_JBUZTQ010000041.1, forward strand.
GGCTGCTTGATGGTGACCGAAAGGTCTGCCCACAGCAGTGCAGGGTCTTTGGGGTTTAGGGTCGTGAGCTTCGACACTTTCAGCGCCGTGCCCTGCGTTTTAACAAACTTCGCTTTGGTTGGGGTTTGAGCGGCCATGTGGCCTCCTATCAAGGTTGCAGGGTGTATTCCCAGCTCACGCTGAAAAGTTTGGTGTCGTCTTCAAAGGCGTCCGGCAACCGGTCTGCGCTGCCGGTGGTGAAGTCGTCGCCGTCGGTGGTCATGGCGTTAAATGCCTGGCGGGCCAGGGTCAGGGCTTTGAAGTGACTGGCGCCCCAGGCGTCGACCTGAATACTCAGATCGCTGGAGCCGTCCCAACCGGTGAGGGTGAATCCGGCGCCTTCGCTGACGGTTTGCAGGATCAAACGGGGCAAGGCCGCGCCCTCGGGAGCAACGCCGAAGTACACACGCCCGTCGACCAGAGGCGAAAGCCTGTCGATTAGTGAGTTTTCGATCATGGGTTTACCCGGTGATGGCGCTGTCGATGCCTTGGGCCAGTTTGTCGGTAACGGCTTTTTCGATTTGCGGCAGGCTGCTATCCCACGCGGGGCGCATAAACGGCGCTGCGGCATGCTTGGACGTACCGAATTCAACAAACCACCAGTAGTAAGGGGCGTCGTAAACGGTCTTGGTGCTGCGTCTTCGCTTGCCCCGGGACTTGATAGCCTTGGTGGACTTACCTTTGGGCTTTTTGACCCGGATGCCCGCCGTGGCGCCGGTTGGGGTGTCCGCTTGTTTAAGTCGCGTTGCGGTGATGTTTTTCTTTAGTCGTCCGCTGCGCACGGGTGCCAGGGCCCGGGCTCTGTCACGGGCGACCCGGGCGCCCGCCATCACGGCGTCCCGCACCACCTTGTTACCGGTAGCCCGGGACAGGCGCTCAAAGTCCGTCTGCAACTCCCCAAGCCCCAGAATGCTGACTGAGCCATTACTCATTGGGCTTCACCGTTTTGCACATAAGTTTGAGCATGTCCCGCTGGTTGGTCGGCAGCGGTGCAATGATTTCGTAGGTGATGCCGTCATGCACCAGGTGCTGACCGGCCACTACGTCCTTGCGGTAGCGAATGTTTATTTCGGCGTTGATCTGCGCCTGCATCTGCGACGCAGCCTCGTACATCCGCCCGGACGGGGCCTTGATTTCAGCCCAGACCTTGCCGATATCGGCCCAGCCTTTGACCGGTTGATTGAGTTCGTCCTTGGTTTCGGTGTGGCCGCGCAGCATGCACAGGTGACGCAGTGGACCGGCTCTCATACATTCACCCAGCGGTGGGGTTTCCACAGTGCGTTGGTGGCCATCGGCAGCTCAATGGCTGACACGCCCACCGCCACGGTTTCGCGGTTGGCGTACCAGTGGCCAATCAGCAACAAGGCGCCCTGTTGAATGCTTTTGCTAAGGGCGATCGCATTGCCCGGCGGGTCGGGCAGAGCCTGAGCGGGGTCGATCAGGGTGCGGTTGGTCCAGCTTTCAAAGGCGCTGAGCGCCGCATCGGTGTACCCCTGAATCAACTCGTCTTCGTCATCGTGAAACACCCGCAGTTGCTGTTTCACGAGGCTCAGTGCAATCAAGATTTGGCCTTGGGTTTGCGCTCGGCTTTCGAGCCTTCAACCAATGTGGCGATTTTCAAGTGGTCGACTGCCACCAGGGCGCAACGCTCGGAGACTTCCTGTTCGCCGGTTTCAATTTGAATGACGTGGTTGCCACCCTCCGCGAAGGGGAATGGCTTGGTGACCAATATCGTAGGCATGGCGATCTCCAGAGGCATGGGCGCCCGCAGGCGCCCTGCCCGTTATGCCGCGCTGAGGCTGAGGATTTTGACTGCCTGGGAGTCGACCAACATGCCGCCTACACGCTTGGTGGTGTAGAAACCCACATAAGGTTTGTTGGTGTACGGGTCGCGCAGTACCCGGGTGCCGATGCGGTCAACAATGGTATAGGCACGCTTGAAGTCACCGAAGGCAATGGCGTTGGCATCGGCTGCCACATCGGGCATGTCTTCGTTTTCGGTGATGCCGTAACCCAGCAGCACGGATGGTGCACCGGCTTCCAGACCCGGGCGCCACAGGTAGTTGCCTTCCTTGTCCTTGAGTTTGCGCATATAGGCGACGGTCAGGTTGCCCATCATCCAGGTGCCGTTGGCGCGGTAGCCCGCTTTCAAGGCGTGGATCAGGTCAATCAGGTTGTCGCCGGTGATTTGGCCAGCGGCGCCGGTGATGATCTTTTGCAGCACGCCAAAGTCGCGCTCGGCATCGTTTTTCATATCGAGGGTGTAGGCCAGCAAGCCTTTCGGTTTGTTGGTGCCGTTGCCAAGCAAAAAAGCGTTGCCCTCTTTTTCGGAGAACTCGCGGGCCACCTCATCGTTCAACCAGCCTTCAGCATTGAAGAACAAATCGTCCAGGCTGGTTTGGGTGGCTTGCGGGTTGGCGTAAATCTCGCCCATAAAGGCAGAGATTTGCCCCAGGGTCGGGGTGTCGGTTTTTGGTCGCTCGGCGGTTTCACCCACCCAGCCCGAACCGGCGCCGCCGAGGTTTACCAGGCGCTTGTAGTCCGGGGTGCCCACGGTGATCTGGTTGCACACCTGACGCATTGGCGAGGTTTCGCGCAGCAGTTCAATGATGCTGCGGTCCAGGTCCTCGGGAACGGCGTAACCGCCATCCGACTCGACGCCAATCTGCAGCGCCTTGGCTTGCAGTTCGCCCAACCCGGTGTCGATGCCCTTGCGCACAAACTGCAAAAACGCCGCTTTGTGTTCGCTGGCTGCCTTGGTGCCGGTGCCGTCCGGGCGCTTGAGAGCAATCAGTTCCTTCTCAAGCGAGGATTTCAGGGCATCAAGCTCGCCCAGTTTCTCGTTGAGGGTATCGACCTGCCCGGACAGTTTGCCCTTCTCTTCTTCCAGGCCATCGATACGCTTGTCGTTGGTCTTTTTGAACTCGTCGAACTTCTTGCCCAGGGCTTCGGCAACGTCATCGATATCTTTCTTTTCAACAGCCATGAGAGGCTCCTTAAATGCGGGTCAAAAGTGATTTGAGGGATTGCATTGCGTCGTCAACACCCGCCTCTCGCGGTGATACTGCGCTGTAGCCTTTGGCCATAAAGGCCTTGGCCTGGGAGCCCGAAAACCCTACCTCTCGCAGGGCGCGCTCCACTTTGCTGGGTGGCGGTGTTTCGCCACGGGCCAGCAGAGATTTCACATCGGTAATCCGGGCTTCGTCGTTGGCCGGAAAGGTGACCAGGGAGACTTCCCAGAGGTCGATCGCTTTCAGGATCCAGATGCCCTTTTCCTTGTCGTATTCGTAGTCATCGAGCATGTAGCCGATGGACATGCCGGTCAGGCTACCCGCCTTCATATGGGCATGGGCGCGCTTGGCCAGCGGGTCGGCGTCGATCAGCAAGCGGCCTTTGACGTACAGCCCCACATCGTCTTCGCGCATCTCGGTGTAGATGCCGATGGGTTCGCTCATGTTGTGTTGCCAGAGCATGGCGGGCAGTCGGGCTTTGGCCTTCCACTTCTCCAGCGTGGCGGTAAAGGCACCACGCACCACCACGTCGCTGTAGCTGTCCTCAACGCCGAACACGGAGCCGTAGCCTTCAAACTCGCCGCTGTCGCTGACCGATTTGATGGTCAGGGGCAGATCAAGCCGTTGTTTCGTCTGCATCGGGCGACTCCGGTTTGGTGGTCATGTTCATAGGGGTCAGGTAGATATCACCGCCCTCGCGGGGGTTTTCGTCTTCCAGTTCGCGGCAGTCGTTGGGGCTCAAAATGCCCCACTGGATGCCTTTGCCGTAGGACTCGTAACGGCCTTTGAGGTCGCCGCGCATCAGGGCACCGGCGTTGAACTTGGCGTAATGGGTCAGGCGGTCTGTTTCATTGAGCAAGCCCACCCGAATGCGGTGCTCGATGCGGGTCATCAGCGGCACCAGCGAGTAGTTCACAAAGCTCATGCCCATGTGCTCGATGTTGTTGAGGGTCATTTTTTCCATGCTGGCCACCAGGTGTGGCGGCACGCGAAACAGGCCACAGATTTGCGCCTCGCTCATCTTTTTCGATTCGATAAATTGGGTGTCCTGGGCGTTGAGGCTGATAGGTTTCCAGTCCAGGCCCATTTCCAGAATCATCGGCTTGTAAGCGTTGGCCACGCCCATGTGTTCGCCCTGAAACTCGGCTTTCAGTCGGGTAAAGGCTTCATCGGTCAGGGTTTGCTCGGTCTGCAGCACGCCGCTGGTGACCGCGCCGTTGGTAAACAGCTTGGCGGCGTGGGTGTCCATCGCCTGGCCAAGGCCCAGGGCTTGCCGTGCGTAGGCGATGGGGTTCAAACCATTCAACCCGTCGAGGGTGAACAGTCGCACATGCCAGATTTCGTCCTGTGTCAGCACCTGCTGACCGGTCTTGAAGTTGACGGTGTATTCCACCGTCCAGTCGTCTTTGAGCTTGGGCGTCACGATGTCGGGGTTCAGTGGCAGCAGCTCGACCACGCTGCCCAGCGCCATCACCTTGTAGGCGAAGAAGTTGCCGCGCAGGCACAAGCACGCCACCAGCATTTCCCAGAACTCTTGCGAGGTCATAAAGCTATTGGGCGCCATTGTCAGCAGCGGATACAGCCGGTGAGAAGTGGCTGGCAAACGAACCTTGCCGGTTTGTTTCAGCAGACGGCACGGCAACATGCCGATGGACTCGGACAACACCCTGATGCAGTTGAAAACCACCAACTGCTGTAACGCGCTGCTGGTGGTTACCCGCTGCCCGGCATGGGTGTCGTAACCTGCGCCCAAGGCCTTGGCCAGTTTCTCTGACGTCTCGATGGCCTGGGGATCGCCCTTGGCGCCAAAGAGCCGGCCAATCCGCTTGAATAACCCCATTAGAGTTTCCTGATTCCGTGTTTGGTGAGGTGGCCAGAGAGGGTTTCCTCCGGATGAAGGTTTGCCAGCACCCGCCCTATGGACATGATCAGCGCAATGGCGCCGTCGATTTTGTTGTCGTCGCCCTGCTTGATCGGGCGCACTACGTCATCGTTGCCGGGCATGTGTTTGCCGATCACGTTGGCGATGCACCAGGTCATGATCGGGTTGCCGTCATGGTGAAAACGCCCCGACTCAATCGCCGCTTCCAGCTCTTTCATCGGGTCGGACATGTTGGTGTAGTTCTGGGTGATGGTGACCGGGTTGAAACCCTCGTCATCCAGGTCATGGCTGAGGCCCGTCGCACCGTGCGGGTCGATGGGGCACCAGCGCACGGGGGCGATATGGTTGGCCTCTTTGGCTTCGTCGAGAATCTCGCGGTAGTCGATCTCGGCGCCGTCTGTGGTTTGCAGATGGCCGGAGTTGATCCACGCCTGAAAGCGTTCCGACATGCGTTTGTTGTCGGTGTTGTAGGCGGTGTCTTCGGGCACCCAGAAGTGCGGCGCGATGCAGTAGTAATGCACCCGGCCGTCGATCACCCGCCAGAACAGCCGCGCCATTGAGTTCATGTCGAGCTTGCGCGCCAGGTCGAAACCCAGAATGCATTCCTGCCCGGCGAACTGCTCCAGGGTGAGCGCGGTGTCTTCGCAGGTACGCCAGCTTTCGACGTTGTAGAAGCCGGTTTTTGCACTTACCCAGAGGTTGAGGTGCTTGGTTTTGAACGTGTTGGTGAAACGCGCCGAGCGTATGGCCCGCGCTTGCTGGCTCTCCAGGTACTCCTGGAACACCGATACCCCGTGGTTCGGGTTGGCCTTGGCCAGCATCTTCGGGTCGGTCCAGTCGTCGCCCTCGTCCAGGGTCCAGATCCAGCCGAACAGTTCCTCATCCGGCACCGTGCCTTCGAGCATTTCGATCACTTGGCGGCGCTTGTCGTAGCAAGGCCCTTCAATGTCGGCACCCGCCGTGGTGATGATGAACATCAGCGGTTGGCGACGGGAGCCCATGCCGGTGAGCATGGTGTCGTACTGGGCTGAGGTCGGGTGTTCGTGGTATTCGTCGACGATGGCGCAGCTCGGTGATGCCCCGTCGCCCGGGTTGCCGATCAGCGGCTCAAAGCGGCTGAAGTCGGAGGGGATATTCATGTTTGAGGCGTTGACCTCAATCCCTGCCGCCTCGACCAGCATCGGTGACTTGGTGATCATCAGCTTGGCCGGGCGAAACACCTCCCACGCTTGCTTCTCGGTGGTCGCACCGGCGTAGACCTCGGCGCCGTATTCGCCATCTGCCACAAACATGCTGATGCCGACACCGCCCGCCACCACGGACTTGCCGTTTTTACGCGGCACTTCCCAATAGCTCTCACGAAAGCGCCGGTGCCCGCCCTTCTTCTTGACCCAGCCGAAGGTGACGGCCAAACCGAACAACTGCCACGGCTCCAAGGTGATAAGTTGGCGTTTGAATGCCCACTCCCCTTTGGTGTGCGGCAGCAGCTGGATCAGCTTGAGCTTTTTCTCGGCTTTGGCCGGGTCGAACTTGAAGCGAAAGATGCGTTTGCGGCTGTTGGCCAAGTCATCGAAGTGGCGCTGAACCGCCTGATGAATGTACCGGCATGCCGGCACCTTGCCGCGCAAAACAGAGCGCCCCCACACCATCGCCTTGTCGACGTTGGCATGCAGGGTTTTGCTCATTAGGTACTCAGTAGTTTGGCGAATTCGTTGGTTGAAGTGGATTTGTTGCCGCCGATGATGCGGCTACGGCTTGATGGGTCGAGGCCCAGCAATGAGCCGAAGGTCACCAGTTGGCGCATGGATTCGTTGGCGGCGGTAAGTGCCGGGTTTTTCATCGGGCTGCCCTGTGCGGATTCGACGACGATGCCGAACTGCTGGACGGCTTCTTCAGCCATCCGCCACTTGTCGTAGGCGGTGCAGAACGCTTCGACGTTATGCAAATCCGTCAGCGCAACAACATGCTCGCGCAATAATTCAGGGATCAGCATTCGCCACATCGTGGCGGCGCGTGCGCTCAACCACTCGGGCGGATCAATATTGGTGACCGTTGAGAACTGCGGTTCACAGGTGTTTAAAGCCCGCTTACCGGGGTTCCCGGCGAGTTTCTTCTGGGCCGTGGGCTTGGGTTTTCGACCACGGCCAGCGACCGTGGCGGTGCCCCCCATAGCGCAACTCCTGAATTTTTAATTTCGCGGGCGAACAAAACCTCTTGAGGGCGCGGTCTAGGAGAAAAGAGCCCTCAAGTTTTGACCTCCCCCCTCCCTTGTGAGGCGAATGATTCGTATTCGAGCATTTTTATTTGCAAATTTGAGTGGTTTTTGCTTTTCAGCGTCGGGAGTTGCCAAATCCACCGTCTTCTGTGGCCGTCTTGGTGGAGTGGCAAGACCCGCAGAGCCCTTGCCAGTTGGATCGCTGCCAGAACAGCGCCATATCACCCTTGTGCGGGACGATGTGGTCAACATCCGTGGCAGCAACAACCAGGTCGCGGGCCGAACAGTGACAACACAGCGGATGCTTGGCCAAGTAGCCCGCTCGAGCCTGCTGCCACTTGTAGTTGTAGCCACGGGCCGAGCTGGATTCGCGGGGTTTCTCGCGGGTGAAGCTCTTAAGCAGGTGCAGGTGATCGTCGCAGTAGCGCGGGTTGCGCGTGAGCTTGTTGCAGCCCTGGGCGTTGCAGGGTTTCTGGGGGCGTAGCGCCATGATTAAGTACCTGATAGATGAATCAGTCAGAACGCCGTGGCAGCTTGAAGTCAGCGAAGCGGTCAGCCAGGTTGGCGATCTTCTTCACCCCTAGGAAACCAATCCATATCCCTGCCGGTGTGGCTAGACTGGAAGGCAGGCCGAAGTACTCCAGCACTGAGATCAGACTGATCGTCAGCAGCGTGCAGATGGTTGCCTCAAGCAGCGCCTGCCGCCGGGTACCGCCGCCATACACAATGCGCAGCATCGCCATTACAAAGGACAGTGAGGCGGCATAGATCGTCGGGGAGTGCTGACTCAGCCACGCGAGTACGATCACCCAGGTGTCTGGTTTGTCAGGCATATGAGGCATCCGGTGTCCTCCCGATTGGGAGCTAGAAATGAAAAAGCCCCGCTTCATAGCGAGGCTTATTTATATTGGGTTGGCCTATTGAGTTACTGAAAGAGAACCTAAGCTGAAACCATCAACACTTGATATCTTGCCGCGCCACAAAACGCCGCTACTAATTATTGGCTTACCAGCATCCGCAAAAACTCTCGTTTCCTGCATATGAATAAACTGACAGACCGGTCGTTCTTCACTATCAGCATCATGTACTGGCTGTAACATCTGTATCAGCTTTTTCCCTGTGTCTTTGTTTTCTTCTGGCAAAGCTCCTGAAAAGTTAGCTGCTAACTGTTCAAAATATGCTTCTTCAGAAATCATCTCGCCAGAAATCAAATTCCCACCGACTGTCAGAGTCATAGGAACACGGAATGGCGTCGCATTAACAAACTGTGCGAACCACTGTAGAACGCCGTCTGTTTGACGTCCCTCCCATTTCATCTTAGTGAAGAGCGAATCATCAAACTCCTCTCTCAAATAATCATTGAGCGTTTTTTCATTTTGAACTTCAGTCATTGCCAGCCTCTAGCCACTACTCAAAGAGAGTAACTAGCTATACACCAATATCTGAAAAACAAAAAGCCCGACTCAACGGCCGGGCGTTCTCTGTGGTGTCCCGCTGTAACAGCTAAACACGGTGCCATCAAAACAAACCTATTCCATATGGACAACCCTTTTTATGCGGCTTCGCGCAATGTCTCCAGAACGCAGTCGATCCAGGCCACCCCTGCTTTGATCAGCTCCCGGGCCTTCATCTCACTCACCTTGTAGTGACGACCCACGCGAATGGCTGGCCACTTGGCGCCGTAGTACAACCAGACCATATCGCCCATCTGTTGGTCACGCTTGCACAGCCTGGCCAACGCCCCATCAACAGCACAGGCCAGCTCATCAGTGATGGTGTAGGACTTCGTGCTGGAGGGCAGCGCATCACGCATCAGGGCCAGCATTGGCGAGGCATAACTGGGAACCCCCATTCCGTCCATCCGCCACCAGCCCCATTGTTCAAGCATGTGTTCGGTATCACCCAAAGGCCGGTGCAGCGGTTTGCGAATCATCATTTTTTATCCTCGCCTATGGTTGTTTTCTGAATAGCGCTGCAAGCCTCACCGTTAGCGGCCTCCAGCGTATTACCGGATTCTCCGAATCTAACGCCTGTCTGCCCGTGGATCAGGCTGAAACCCTTCTCGTCTAGATGGGCGTGCCACTTCTCCAGCGCGTCACGTTTGCGGCCCATCACGTCCGACTGGATGTACACCTTCACGTTGTGGCCCATCGCGTGGTTGATCAGCAGCTCACCGATCAGGTGGTCAATGCCGAGGTCTGCCCAGCCGGTACGGGCTACCTTGCGCAGGTCGTGGCTGGTCCACTCGCCCTTGCCCAATCGGGTGAACACGGCACTGGCCTGCCCTTCGCTCAGCGCCTTGCCATTGCGGGCCGGGAACAGGTACTGGCCGTCATAACCACGGGCGGTTTGGGTTTCGCGGTACTGGATCAACAGACTGCGCACCTGGTCGGTCAGTGGCAGGTGATGCTCCACGCCGGTTTTGGTGTGTTCTGCTGGAATGAACCACTCGCGTTCGGCCAGGCTGATATGCGGCCAGCGTGCTTGCCGGGTTTCTCCGATTCGCGTCCCGTGGCACAGCATCATCAGGGCCAGCATGGCGTCAGCCGGTTCGTTGGCAGTAACCTGCCCCAACTCACCCAACAAGTCCTGCAACTGCACACCACGCAGGCGTGACGGCTTAATCCCGACCTTGGCCTTGGAGAAGTCGCTGAACTTGATACCCGCCATCGGGTTGGATGAGATCAGGCCCAGCTTCAACGCCTGACGGAATGCCAGGGCCAGCAACTGGAACGCCAGACGCACGTAGTCGATGGAAAGAGCTTCCTGCAGCGGCCACATAAACAGGGTGTCGAGGGTGGCCTTGTTGACCTCCTCCAGCGGCAACTCACCCAGGCGCGGCAGCAGGTGACACTTCATGGCCGAAGCGCCGGTGTTCTTGCGCTTGGCCGACAAACTACGGTCACGGGCCATACGGTCGGCGTACCAGTTGAGCAGCTCGCCCGTGGTGATCCATTGCGAAATGGTCGAGCCCGCATCAGCTGACACACGCAGGCGCACGGCTGGCAGCGCAGCCAGTACCTGCTTCGCGCTCAAGTCCGGAAAGGCGCCGATGCGGTGCCAGCGGCGTTTGTTAAGCAAGTACCAGGAGCCACGGGTGCGATTCTTGGAGAAGCGAAAGTGCAACGCCGGGTGACCGGCATCCCGTAGGTCGCGCACATGCTCAAGCTTGGCATTGCGCCCAATCTCCGCATCGGACAGCTTCACGGTCAGGGTTTGAATTTTGGTGTTCATTGCCCCGCTCCCACAGGTGATTGCAGGTCCACCACTTCAAAAGTGCTGGGCCACATCAGCCCCCCGAAGTACTTTGCCGCGCTTTCGTGCTCAAAAAGGGCCACCGCCCGGTCGGGCTTGTGGCTCAAGTCGAGCTTGTACGAGCAGCAGTGAACGGCCCAGCGGTAGGCGCTCAGTTCAACCGGTACCAGATGAGGGTTAGGCATGTGCGGCACCTCCCGAACGCATGGCCCGCAGTGCCGCCAGCGCCTTGTTGCCTACTTCGGGCGCGCTGCGTTCAATAGCCCGTGACGGCAAAGCCAATGGCATTTTCTGCAACGGCAGGCCCGCCAAAATGCGGCGCACCGTGATCGTGTAGTTGCGCTCAAACAGCTTGATGCTCAGGTCGTGAGACAGTCGGTTGAGATTTTCAAACCCGCACTCTTTGGCCGTGTGCCACACCGCGTCATGGGTCCACTTGGCCTGACCCGCCATCGACGGATGCGCGTTACGGCAAGCCTCGCGATGGGCCGCAGCCAACCTCGGCAGGCCGAGCATTTCCGCTGTAGGCGTACACCAGCCGATAAACACGCCCACGTTCGGCACAAAGTCCTTGGCGGCTTGGCGTGCCTGCATCAGACCGAAGCGCAATTGCTCAGTGCTGCAGATCCCGGCCTCAAGAAAACCGCGCATCCACTGCTGCTTGGCGGCTTTGTACGTCGCCATATCCGGCCAAGCCTGCTTCCACGCGGGGAAAATCGAACGCAGTTCGCGGAACAGACCGTTGATGACTTTGGCCGTGGCCTGGGACAGCTCGGCGGCGGGCTGGATGTGTTCGCTTTCACCGGCAGCGATGAACTGGCCGGTCTGCACCTTGGCCCACAGGCCTGTGGCGATTACTGAAACTTGATTCATTGGGTAGCCTCCTGATGCAGCCAGTCGGTGTTTTCATCGTCAAAGGGTTCGTCAGTCCGGGGCTTGCCCGGGAAGCGGCTGACGTTGGTTCCGGCGCTCTTGACCTGATCACGCTGCACCCACTTGACCAGCATGCTCACCCACTCGGCCTGGGTGTTGATCACACCCTTCGGCTCGTAGTGGCAGGTGAACAGGGCAATCACCGCTGGAGTGAACAGAGCGCCAGACAGGCCAACGTGAACGGCATAGGTTTTTAGGGTTTCTGGATCGGGCAACCAGTCCAGGGTCATGGCGACCATTTCGCGAGGGTCGAACGGTTCGTGCGCGTTGGGTGGGTTTACTCCCTTACATTCCCCTTCCCTTCCGGGGGTGAGGGCTCGTCTAGGCTCAGGCGGTTCCTCGGCGAGGGCTCGTCGAGCACTCTCCGAGTCAGCGTCGATAGTCAGTCGATATGCAGGGTGCTTAATCGTCGGTCGGTCGATCTTCTGATGCTTCCAGCCATTGACGTGTAAGTACTCTTTACCCAACACCTCGTAGAGGTCGATTAGCCCATTTGTTGACAGCTCGACGAGCAGTTCACCGACCTTCGCCGAGGTGATGTCGTCGCCTGGGAAAACCAGTGCCTTCAGGGTTTTGGACGACATGGGATGGTTGCCTGCGTCGTCGCAGAAATTCCAAATACCGATAAACAGAAGGCGCGCCAAAGGGCTGCACTCCATGACCTGTTCACTGGTCCAGAACTCGGGTTTGATGGTGCGTATGCGGGCCATTACACGGCCTCCTGTGCGGTGGTCGTGGCATGTAAGGGCGCAAGGCGAGGTATCACGTCAGCGGTGTTGCGTGATGAACAAATGGTGCACATAATGGCCCCCGAAATGTGTTCTGAAGAAGCCGGTCTAGCCACCGGCTTTTTTTTGCCTGTGATTCAGGCGTTGTGGGTGTCCGGCGCATCCGTGGTAACTTTTTGGTTCCACACGAAAAGGCCCAGGAGGCCGGACATGAACTTGAATAGAGAGCTCCAACGATTGATGCTTAAAGAGCTCAGGGAGTTCTATCCGAGCAGAAGCCAAGCGGCTTACCAAATGGCTGGATATACCCAGGCCGAGTGCATCGCTAACCTGATCTACCTGCAGGAACATGGTCTGGTTGAGAGTGGGGTTTCCCACAACAACATCAGCGGTGCTGCAATCATCACTCAGGCACGAATTTCGGCTAAGGGCTTGGATTTTTTGGAGGATGATGGAGGCATCGGTGCGATCCTCGGTACCGTCACGATCAAGTTTCACGAGGACACCCTTCTTCGCTTGATCGCAGCGAGACTTGACGACGCTGACCTTCCCGAAAACGAGAAAAAGGGAATCCTGCAAGCTCTTCGAGAAGCACCTGCTGAGGCCACAAAACAGTTGATAACGAAATTGCTGGATCTGGGAATGGAGAATGTGGGGAAAGCAATTCCGCTGCTTCAAACCCTGATACAGGGCAGCCATCTCTAACCTCATCAGCGGAGCTTGCACGGACAAGGCGCACATAACCAATCAATGCGCCCTGCCTCCATAAATCGATAAAGAACCCTTCTGCATCGTCATAGGAAAAAACTTTCTTCCGGCCTGCGAGAGCTATCAGAGTTATGAGCGTCATTGGGCATCCTCACGTTCTGTATTTTTAGCTACTGGATGTATTAACAGCCAATCCGCCGCACTAGTGGTTGGAATCGAGAAGATTGATAATTGCCGGACAAACAAAACCGCCCTCCTGACCCCTCAGATCGCGATAGCTTCAGCAAGCTGGCTTTTGGGTGGATTCTGAGAAGGGAAAGAGCGCACCTCCTCCGCTGTAAATGAGCCATCTGCGTGCTGGGTGACGTAGATATCCCGGCCTCGACGAATAGCTTTGCTAAGCGCGCCCTGAGTCATTTTGAGCAAGGTTGCTGCCTCGCACTGCCCAAATTCTTGAGCAAAAACGGTGATGTGGACTCTCCTCATAGGAGTTCTCTCCATGGTTTACATGGAGAGATATTACCTTTGGCATTTTTAAAAGTAAATGCCATTGGCATTTGATGCTTTATTACCGATGGGAATAGGATCCGGCCATGAGTAAAAAGCCGCTACCCCCCGAAAAGAAAGAAGAGTGCCAGCGACTCAAGGCCATCTTTAACGCGAAAAAAAATGAGCTTGGGTTAACCCAGGAGAAGCTTGCTCACGCTTTGGAAATGAACCAAAGCTCTGTGAGCCATTACCTAAATGGCATAAACCCTCTCAATGCCGCCGTTGCAGCGTCCTTTGCAAAAATTCTGGGCGTGGAAGTTTCCGAGTTCAGCGAACGGCTCGCGGAGGAAATGACCAAGATTGCTCAGGCGATCGGCCCGCAGACTGCTAAAGAAAACAATGTCGTCACTGTCGACTTCACAAGAAAACCCGACAGCGAGGGATACGTAACAATCCCCAGACTGGATGTTTGCGGATCAATGGGGCATGGCATATCGGCGCCCGAAGGCCACATTGATGTAATCCGCGATATAACCGTACATCTGGCTTGGCTTGCCCGGCGCGGAGTCCATTACTCAAAGCTTGAAAATCTGGCGATCATTACTGGTGATGGCGACAGCATGGAAGGGACTTTCAGCGATGGTGCCTCCCTACTGATTGACCGAGGCATTACCGAGATAAAAACAGATGCTATTTATGTTTTTACCCTTGACGGTGATCTGTTCATCAAGCGCTTGCAGCGGATCACTGGCCGGTCCCTTTCCATGATTTCTGACAACCCAATCTATCGCCCAATTGATCTGGATGGCGAACAACTGGAACGAATGCATGTTCATGCCCGTGTGCTTTTGGCCTGGGATGTGAAGAAGCTCTAACAAAAACTCCGCAGGATGGATTCTTGGATGGCCTTGATTGAATCAATGGATACAAACCTACTAATTCAGCGATCCCATGCCGAGCCTGTAAGGTCGAAACTCAGCTGGCACGAGACTTGGCAAGGCCCTGATTCTGGGCTGATAAAGAATTGGGAAATCGGCCGCAAACTTGCCATCCAAAACCCCGACTTGGCAGCGCGGACGCGGGCCGGTGAACTTCCTCCTCTGAACTGGAAAGGCGGTAGTGACCGAACGCTGGTTAAGCGCGAAAAGTTCGGATCCTTACGCTACCTGGCTCAATGGCAGGGACTGCGTGGTGAGGATCTAAAAATTGCGATGGATGCAGAGGTGACTGTCAAATGTGCGAAAACACTGATGATCGTGACCTTCACGCCAGACATACGCAAAATTCTGAATGAGTCCGACAATAACAACATTGAAGACGGAGTTTTAAATGGTGGATCTACATCAGGAGTTTCAGAACAGTCGCTTTTTCAATGAAGCGCGGATTGATAGGCGCTCTGCTGATGCCCTTGTAGGTCTAGCGGCTGGCATCGTCTCCGACGGTGTCGTCACTTTAAAAGAGGCTATTTTCCTCGAAGAATGGATTGCCAAAAATCTTCTCCATCTAGAAGATCCAGTCGTCAATATTCTGTATCGCCGCCTATCAAACATGCTTTCCGATGGGATTCTGGATGCAGAGGAATCGAGAGAGCTCTTGGCAATGCTGCAAAACTTCTCAGGCCTGAGCCTTAGCCAAGGCAAAGCTGAGAACAAAGCCAGCGAGGCCAGCTTCACCACCCCGAATGACCTCCCCTTCAATATGCCCGTACCCGAAATAGTCTGGGCGGAACGCCTATTCGTTTTCACTGGCGTTATGGCCTATGGGCCACGCAAGAATTGCCAGGCACTTATTGAAGAGCGTGGCGGGCTGATTGGTGGCGGGATCAACAAAAAGACTCATTACCTGGTGGTAGGAAGCGTCGGAAACGATCAGTGGCGCCACAGCAGTTATGGCCTGAAGATCATGAGAGCCGTTGAGTTGCGCGAATCGGGTAGCCCGGTTGCCATCATTGGCGAACACGCATGGCAAGAAGCACTTTTCGGACATTCAACTTAAGCAGCATCATGCATCACACCTGAAAAGCCCCCCTCATACGGGCCAGACAAAAACCCGCCAAGCGCGGGTTTTTTCATGTCCGAAAAAAATATTAATACCAATGGCATTTACAAACAATATTGCCATTGGTATTGTTCGACTCATCGCCGGATCACACCGGCAACAAGCCGGAGACTCACCGGCTACCACGACCAGGGGGAAACCTGGCCCCAGCCCCCTCACGGGGACCGACTGGCTCAGCAATGAGAGCTCTTTAGAAACGGACACTTTCACTGCTGCACCTGGCTTGCCGGGTGCATCGGGAAAACAACCGGGAAAACATCATGGAATCGACGATCGTAGACGGAGCATGGAAAGGCCACCTCGGCCGGGGCCTTGCGCCACGGGAACTGCAATTCGTGCTTTCAGTTGCTCAAGGACTGACCGCCAAAGAGATCGCCAGAGAGTTCGGCATTGCGCCGGGCACCGTGGTCAAGCGATTGGCCTGCGCCATGTTCAAGCTCGGCGTTCACCGCCAGGGCGCGATGGTTGCCGAAGCGATGCGGCGGCAGATCATCACCCCGCTTTGCTTGCTGCTCGCCGGACTGATTGCCATCCACACGTCCACGGGCAGCGAAATGGTCCCCCGCGACCGTCGCCCCACAGAACGGCGCTTCGCCGAAATGCGCCTGGTGCGCCGCGCCGAAGCGCCAGAGCTGACCGGTTAACTCACTTATAGCGCCAGCCCGGCGCACAGGAACAACAAACCAAGGAGCATCACCATGTTGATACTTACCCGACGAGTAGGCGAAACCATCCGCATAAACGACGACATCAGCATTCAGGTGCTAGGCATTTGCGGGCAGCAAGTAAGAATCGGCATCACCGCCCCTGCGGATGTGGCGGTTCACCGCGAAGAAGTCTACGAACGAATTCAGGCTCAACGAGAGATAGACAGCGCGGCTTAACTCGCAAAGAACCAACCAGCGCCACGACAGCCTGTCGCTAACTGCCCGAGCCCCTGGTACTCCCCAGCACCAGGTCGTATCGGTCTGATCTTCGGCTTTTACCGGCCTGAGTACAGACCGATGCGGACGCCAACCCAGCAGACGCTGGACACCTGCATCACACCCCTACTCCCGTGACGAACAAACCGGAGGATTCTGCCATGCATACATAAACCGTGACGGGCACGCCCGCACAGCCAGGCTCTTACATACGGTGGCGTTTTAAGAGAGCAACACAGCCCGGTTTCGACTGGGCTTTTTCATACCTGCGTTTATTCGTCAGAACTCCATTGCAAGCACATCGGCAAACAACGCGATGCCTGAGTGCTGACTAATAACCGTAACCCTGTCGAGGATCGACCATGCATCCATCTATCTCCCAGCGCCGCGCCATTCTTGAAGGGTTGCGCGAGCGTGCACGTCTGGCCACTGCCGAGTTTTACCAAAAGCCCGGCGTAATGCCGCCGACACTGGCTCCCCGCATCATCGTCAAGGCTATTGGCGACAACAACTTTTTACTGATTGAGCGCGCCACCGGAAAGACAGTCGCCGAGCGTATCGGTCACAACAACGCCACCGGCCACGCCCGGGAGCTGGAAGCCAAAGCGGCGCAGTTCAACATCAAGCAATTCGGGAAAGCCCTGCGCAATTGGGCATTACGCATCGGCGCAATACTGGCCGTGTTTGTCTTTTTCGGCAGTCACCAGTGAGGCGCATAAACACCTCAGTACTGCGCCGCCTTCGCCAAACCCAACACAACCTGCCGCCCAGCGGACTCCTAGCCAGACCGGAGCAACAACAATGTCCAAACCTACCGATACCGCGCAATTTCTCGACGACCTCAATGGCGGTGCATTCATCAGCCAAATAGGACACGCCCTCTCCGAAGTAGCCGCCGGAGTAGTTGATCACGGCAAAGTCGGAAAACTCGTGATCACTCTTGATATCAGCCCGATTGGCCAATCTCACCAGGTAAAAATCAAACATAAGCTGGCTTACAAGGTGCCCACAAAGTACGGCGAGCTTAACGAAAACACCTGCCTCGACACACCGATGTATGTCGGCGCCGGTGGCAGCATCACGATGTTCCCCGAAAAGCACGACCAGCTATTCAATCGAGAAGAAGCACCAATCACCCCGCGCACATAATCCCACTCACAAAGAGTCTTGAACCATGTCCCTCAGCTCAGAAGCAATTCAGTTAATTACCGACACAGCCCTTGTGGCCGCAGGCAAAGCGCTGTTGACCCACACACCAACTGCCATCCTGCCTGAAGGCGCGAAAGTGGTTGATCTGGAGAAGTACCAGGCGGGCCGCAGCCGTTTCCGTGGCGTACTGGCCACCAACTCGCTGGTTGATTTCAGCGCCTACGTCACAGAGCGCGCCATTAAAGGCGCTCGCGGCTTTATTAATCAAGACGACATGGCCTGCACACTGATCTTCAACTTGGGCACTGATGCTGTACCCGGCCACGCTGATGACCGCGCAGTACTGCGCCTAAAGCCATCCGCAGGCTACAAGGCAGCTCAAGAAATCCCTGGCCGTGCAATGTCGCAGAAAGACCTCAGCGACTGGATCGAAGACTGGAATGCCTCGCTAACTGCTACCGACGAGGCTGGCCAGCCAATGAGCATCGTCAAAGCCATCGCGGCGGTGCGTACCATAACCATTAAAGCGTCATCGGAAAGTGACCATGCCGTCAGCGAAACCCGCACCAGCCGTAGTGCAATGGACCAGATCGAAGCCACCAGCAAAGAAACCCTGCCTGCTGCACTGGTTTTTTCGGTGGTACCTTACGAGGGGTTGACCGTCCGCAACATCACCTTGCGCCTGTCTGTCATCACCAGCGGCGCACAGCCAATGCTGAAACTGCGCTGGATCGGCGAAGAACTGCAGCGGGAAGAAATCGCGCACGAGTTCAAATCCGTGCTTGATGCGCAGATTGGGATATCTGCCCAGTTAACACTTGGCACATTTGACTCTAAGTAAAAAATTGCAGCGCCACAGAATCGCCATACCCGAGAAGTGGCGCGAAACTTTCAAAACCAGAGCAACTCCATCTAAAAATCGGCCCTCAGATACAATCATCACTCCACAGGATAATCAGACTGAATCTCACCCTCCTCAGAACGAAAAACAAAATCAGGTATAACCACTCTATAATTTCTTTTGCAAAAGTCAGTTTTATACACTGGAATTTCTCGCCCTAGAGCCCTCCCTGTGACAGCAACCAATTCTCGAATCTCATTTTCGGAAGCATTTCGAGCCCCTAAAATAACTGCACTTAGGAGAGAATCATCATACTTAAAAACTCCCTCGCCACCTGCATTTCTAATAACCCTGCTTTCTTGTTCATAACTCCACACATACGATTTTGTAAGAAAAATCTCCTCTAGTACTGTTTCTGGATTTGCAGGACTTCCATCCATCAACATAAATGGTCGAGCACTTGAATAAACAACATCCTGACAAATGAAATTCGAGCAAACCTCATCGAAAGATAGCCCACTATTAGAAACATTAATTTTAAACTCTAACACAACACCGGAATGGTCTTTAGAGTAGTGAGACCACATGAGCGTACTATCTGGTATTTTCGATAGCGAAAGTACTGAAGCCCCCGAAAGCAACTCGGACAAAAACTCACCACTTTCGACTATTTCAGCCATATGAGACTCACACATCGAAATTGTTTTTTCGAACTCAACACCGCTAAGATTATCCAAATTAAACATGCGTCTAATTTCCGGATGAAGATGATTAACATCACGAGAATATCTAACATCAATAGCAGGCATACAATCAAACGGATCATTAAATCTGTGAGGATTGGTAAATTTTATCGTTCTCTCAGAAATGGTCGATCTTAACCATTTACTATCTGAAAAATATTTATATCTATATATGAACTTTGACACGCAATCCCTGCCTTCTCTGAGAGTCTGAATTTTTCAAATATTATCATTTAAAAAACGTTGACGCACCTTGTCATGCAGTGCACCACACCACCCATTTGCTCGCTAAATTTGAAACAAAGCACCCTCAGCTAGCAGTAGACAGTGCAATTTTGCGCTAACGGTGCCAGCCATTATCTGATGGAGACCCTTGCAGAACAGAGCCTGCTTGAACCGTTTAACAAAGTGTCGGTCGATGCAACAAAAGACAAATCACCTTCCATTTATCTTTTTATTAACTGCAACCCACCACCCTTGATCCCAATCTTTCCACGCATTGAACTCTTGAACCCCGGGATTCCCATTGGCCTTGAAATATGAAAATCTAATATTGAATAACGCATCAGAAATCAAAATATCGTCAATACTAAATTCGATCTCTGAATCTGTCGCCAAGGATGAAAACCTTGCCACTACTTGGTCAGACTCATCGCCAACACGAACTTCAACACCCTCACAATATGCGCCTGAGTTCGCAACAGTAAAACGATGCCGCTCTACTACAGCACCCTCATCAAACGCCTGAATAATTTCGCAAAACTTAAGCTGCAAAAGAGGCTCAAGTGAACTCTCATAATTTTCTAGTGTGCGATTAGTTGCTTTTACCAATTCAATTTGTTGAGCCACAGAAGCTCTAAGCTCTTCAGCTTGAGTGGCGAGTGCTTGAGAGCTTAACTTAAGCTCTCGCCCCTGTTGCACATAACCCAGAACCAACCAGAAGAAAGCTATAGGACCAAATACACCAGCTAAAAAATCCCCTACCTCATTAAGCCCCAGGGACACCAGCTCGTCAAACCTAGCCCCCATTACCATAAAAGCGCCGCCTATATATACAGCCGTGATATGCGCAGCCCACCACTCTAAACTACGACGGCGCCACCACTCCGCCTGATTTAGCCAATACTCCATGAAACGCCTCAAGATACCACCTCCCCCAAATCAGGCCGTTACTCTAACAAATCTTCAATAACACCAAGCATCAAAGAGTACTTTAAATCAAAAACAAATAGAGCGAGCGTCAAGGTTGAGCCCCCCACTCAGCCCCCAACTGCTAGCCCAAACATCCTGCCACGATCGGCGGGGAGGATTCCTCTATGCCTTCAATCAGCACCGGGCAGCTTTGCCTGCTCCTGATCCTTTTAACTCTGTACCTGGGCGGTTGCAGGAGCTGAGTGCAACACGGTTATTGAATTGAAGCCGGAGCATCATGCCGCATAGCCAAGGCTTCCTGCATCACCTCTCCCATGACTTC
>NZ_JBUZTQ010000042.1:0-39022 GCF_055408445.1 Pseudomonas sp. B414
ATCCATGGCCCATCGCGGCTCTCCCGGCATCCATGCCGGTCGACCCACTCCACAGAACCTCCACTCGGCCTCCCGGAGGGCGAGTAAATCAAAAGCCAGATCAAAAGCAGATCAAGAGCAGATCAAAAGCTTTCAGGTGTGCAGTCCATACAAGCAGCTGCCAGGTTATTGTGTATCACAACCCCTGCTGCAATGCAGGGTCATCCGGGTTCTGCTGCTCAAGCTGTGCCAGCAGTACCTGCACATTCTGCAATTGCCCGGCTTCTTTCCAGTAACGGATCAACAGCACCCGCGCCTTGCGATTGGCCGGCTGGCGTTGCAGCAGTTCCTCTAGCTGGCGCTGCGCCGCCTCCAATTGGTCCAGGTCATGCAGGGCCGTGGCCAGCTTGTAGCGGTAATCACTGTTGTCCGGTTCCAGCTCAACAGCCTTGGCCAGACCCAGCAGGGCGTACTCGGTCTGACCATGATTGAGTAGCCAGATTCCTAGCGCATGCTGCAAATACGCCGAGTC
Source organism: Pseudomonas sp. B414 (assembly GCF_055408445.1). NCBI lineage: Bacteria > Pseudomonadati > Pseudomonadota > Gammaproteobacteria > Pseudomonadales > Pseudomonadaceae > Pseudomonas > Pseudomonas sp. B414. The sequence goes on from NZ_JBUZTQ010000042.1 coordinate 512, forward strand.
AGGGTGCGCTTCAAGCTGCCTGGCCAGCAGTTGGCGTGCCTGATCGCTCTTGCCACGCTTGTCCAGCAGTTCGACCTGCGCGACCACTGCCTTGAGGTTGTCCGGATCCAGGCGGGTGACCTGCTCCAGTGCGGCCTGGGCCTCATCAAGTTGCCCTTCGTGCAGGTACAGGCGAGCGAGTTGGCCCTGGGCCTGAGGGTCGTCAGGGCGGGTCTTGAGGTTGCGTTCGAATTCGTCGATCACTTGCTGCAGTGGGCCGAAATACAGCCCCTGTTCGTCGGGCGAAAGACCAAGCAAAGCATTGGCTGCGGCAAAGCGCACGCTCTGGTCTTGGTCATCGAGCAGCGGACCGAGCAGCAAGGTGCGCTGGGCACTGGGCACCAGCCCGACAATGCTCTGGATTGCGGCTTTGCGCACCAGCGGTGATGGATTCTGCAAATCTGCATCTGCCAGCTTCAGTGCTTGCGGGCTGGGGTAGTTGGGCAGTTCGGCATGCAGGCCGGCGCGACGGGCCTCTGTCAGGTCATTGCGGGCCAGTTGCTGATAAAGCACCCGTGCGGCGCCGGGTTTGCCGTTATGGGCCATATCCAGCGCGATGGAGTAGCGCTGGCTTACGGTCGGCGTGGGTACGGTAGAAGCAGGGCGCATCGAATACCAAAGGCCGCCGGCAACGAGTGCCGACACAAGGCTGATAACGAGGTAGCGGCGTGGCTGGGTCATCCAATATCCAGAAACAGGCGAGCGTATGAGGTGCAAGATTGGGACAGCAGGCAGCATGAGTCAAATGCTGATGTCCGCCAGAGCCTGTCCCGCGTGCTAACACCCTGGGTCCTGTTTCAGTGCAGAGCTACCTGCTTGCGCTCGCCAATCGGCGAAACCCCGAACAGGCGGCTATAGCATTTGGAAAAATGCGCCGCCGAGACAAAGCCGCAGGCCAGGGCAATATCCCGCACTTGTGACTCGCTGCGCAGTAACAGGCTGCGCGCCCGGGCCAGGCGCAATTCCAGGTAATACTGGCTTGGCGTGCGTTGCAGATGCTTGTGGAACAAGCGCTCAAGTTGACGCACCGACACCTCGTTGAGCCGCGCGAGGTCTTCCAGGCTGACCGGTTCTTCCAGGTTGGCTTCCATGATCGCCACCACCTGGCTGAGCTTGGGCTGGGATGTCCCCAGCTTCTGGCGCAGCGGCACCCGTTGCTGTTCCTGGGCACTGCGGGCGCGATCGCAGAGCAGCAGTTCGGCGGCATGGGCCGCAATCTCCCGACCACCCGGCTCGCGGGCGATCAGTTGTAAGGTCATGTCCATAGACGCCACGCCGCCCGAGCAGGTGTAGCGGTCGCGGTCGAGTTCAAACAGCTGGTTGGAAATAATGATCCCCGGAAAGTGGTCCTTGAGGGTTTCAATATCTTCCCAGTGGATGGTGCAGCGATAACCCTTGAGCAAACCGGCCCGGGCCAGCCAGTAGCTGCCGGTGCAGATGCCGCCCAGTGCGACCTGCTCATGGGCCAGTTTGCGCAGCCAGTTGAGCACGGGACGGCTGCTCAGATGCGAGACGATCGGGTTTGAACCCACCACCAGCAAAATGTCCAGTTTTGGTGCATCACCGATCACATAATCGGGCAGGATGCGCATGCCGTTGCTGGCCGTGACCGGGTCAAGGCTGGGGGCAATGATCACGCTGCGAAACATTTCGCAGCGCGCCGCCATATTGGCCATGCGCAGGGTTTCGATGGCCGAGGCAAAACCGATAGTGGTGAAGTTTGGTATCACCAGAAAGCCCACGGTCTTCACCGCAGGCAGGTTTATCGGTGACGCTGTAACAGGCGTTGCCATCCTTACGCTCCTTTTTATGATCCGGGACGCCTTTGGCGTCGGGGTTCACGCAGGTTGTTGCATCACACGGCGATGCAAGACCCTGTGCTCCAGGGCGTAACGAAGCATTTGTTGTGCCAGTGGCTAACAGCTTGTTATTCAGGCAAAAATTTATCGCTGACATAGGCTGAATAGTCAGGCAATACGCTTTCAATCTTGCCTTGATCCTTGAGGAACAGGGCGGTTTGGGCGATATCCCTGGCCGTGCCACCACCCAACAGCTGCGCCGTTTTTTGTTCAGCGGTCGAAGGGAAGTGCGCGCCCTGCAGCAACTCGGGAATGTCCTGGGCGCTGGCGCCGGTCAGCCTGGCGATTTTCTGTACCTGCTCCGAGTCAGCGGTCCAGGCCGCTTGGTGAGCGTTGTAGTCGGCGATGGCGTCGAGGCTGACTTTGGCGAATTTTGCCACGATTTCCGGGTGTTTCTCGGCAAAGTCCTTGCGTGCTACCCAGACTTCAAACGTTGGCGCACCCCATTGGCTGACCTGGCCAGCATCGGTGAGGATTTGGCCGGTCTTGCGGATTTCCCCCAGCGCGGGCGACCAGGTAAAGGCGCCGTCGATATCGCCACGTTTCCAGGCCGCGGTGATCTGCGCGGGGCTGAGGTTGACCACCTTGACCTGTTGCGGGGTGAGGTTCCAGTGTTTCAGCGCGCCCAGCAGGCTGTAATGCGAGGTGGACACAAAGGGGGTGGCGATGGTTTTGCCGATCAGGTCCTGGGGGCTGTTGATGCCGCTGCCATTGCGCACTACCAGGGCTTCGGAACCCTTGATTTGCGCGGTGACGATAAAGGTCACCAGCGGCACGTTGCGCGAAGCGGCAGCGGCCAGCGGGCTTGAGCCCAGATTGCCGATTTGCAGATCACCGGAAGCCAGCGCCGAAACCACGGCCGGACCCGAGTCAAAGCGGCGCCAGTCGACTTTTTCACCGATCGCCTTCTCATAGCTGCCCTCGGCCTGGGCCAGCTTGGTGGGGTCGATGCCGGTGATATAACCGATGGTCAGATCAGCCGCCTGCGCGCCGAAGCTGAGGCCGGTGATGGAAAGAGCAATCAGGAGTTTGTGCACGGACATGGGCTGGACCTTGTTGTAAGGAGGCAGAAAAGGGGGAGCTCCGGTGGTCCGGTGGGCTGAATCTAAGTGCTTTAAATCAAAGGGGAAAATACCGTTTTGGAACTAGCTTAGAGCACTCGTTGGGGGCGCTTGGTTGCGCCGCTTATGACCCGGGTCAAACGTCGTCAATTCAAAAGCAGGTACAACCCACCTGTGAGGAGTCCATAACAAAACCAGCACGGCCCGCTTCGAGGGGACCACCCCAGATCGACGCCTTAAAGGAATAACGCGATGCTTTCTATCTTCCCGCGTCTGGCACTAGCCGGCCTGACGTTGTTTTGCACAATTCAGGCGCAAGCCAGTGAGCCGACCCCGGCAGCCGTCCCCGAAAAAAACCTGATCGAGCAGGGCAAATATATAGCCCGGCTGGGCGACTGCATTGCCTGTCACACCACCAAGGACGGAGCGCTAATGGCCGGTGGCCTTGAGCTGAAAACGCCGATGGGCACCATCTATTCGAGCAATATCACCCCAGACCCTGAAACCGGCATCGGCCAATACAGCTTTGAACAGTTCGACAAGGCCATGCGTGAAGGGGTGACGCCTGCGGGGCAGAACCTGTACCCGGCCATGCCCTATCCGTCCTACGCGAAGATGAGCGAGGAGGATATGCGCGCCCTGTACGCTTACCTGATGCAGGACGTTACCCCGGTCAAGCAGGCCAACCTTGAGGCTGACATGGGCTTCCCGTTCAATCAGCGCTGGGGGCTGGCGTTGTGGAACTGGGCGTTTGTCGACAAACAGCCGTTTGTGGCCGACCCGGACAAAACTGTCGAGTTGAACCGTGGTGCTTACCTGGTGCAGGGCCTTGGCCACTGTGGCTCGTGCCATACCCCTCGCGGTATTGCCTTCCAGGAAAAGGCCATGAGCGATGCGGGCAGCAGTGGCAAGCATTACCTGGCGGGCGAAACCGTCGAAGAGTGGCGCGCCTTGAGCCTGCGTAATCTGTGGACGGTGGAAGACACCGTGCAATTGCTCAAAACCGGGCAAAACCGTTTTGCCACGGTGTCGGGCAATATGGCTGACGTGATTCACCACAGCACTCAACACTTTACCGATACAGACTTGACGGCCATTGCCAGTTATTTGAAATCGCTGCCGGCAGGCAAGGATGACTTGCCGATGCCTGCCGTGGCGACTGAGCCGGTCAAGGCGCCGGACACCCTCTACAGCAGCCGTGGCGGCCTGGGTTACACGCAGTTCTGTGCCGACTGCCATCGCCCGGACGGCGGTGGGGTCAAGGGCATATTCCCGCCATTGAACGGCAACCCCGGGATTGTCGCGGCCAACCCGACTACCTTGTTGCATATCACCCTGACCGGCTGGAAAACCCCGCAGACAGCGGCCCATCCACGGGTGTACACCATGCCCGGTTTTGCTCGGCTGGCGGATGATGAAATCGCTGAAATCCTCAGCTTTGTGCGCAGCAGTTGGGGCAATGACGCACCGCCGATCAAGCCTGCGCAAGTGGCGAAAATGCGCAAACAATTGAACCCCGAGACCACAGACGAAACCGCCTTTGTCACGCCGCGGCTGGCCAATCTGCTCAGCGCAGCCAACGCCGATCAAGTGGTGCGCGGCATGCGTCTGCATCTGCAAACCAAGGCGTTGCTGCCGGACAATGTCGGCAATGCGCTCAACTGCACCAGTTGCCATTTGAACGCGGGCACCGTGGCCGATGGTTCGCCGTTTGTGGGGGTGTCGGCATTCTTCCCCAGCTATGCGCCACGAGCAGGCAAGGAAGTGACGCTGGAGGAGCGGATCAATGGCTGTTTCCGTCGCTCGATGGATGGCAAGCCGTTGCCGGTGAATTCGCCCGATATGCAGGCGATGGTGGCGTATTTTGACTGGATGAAAATGAACACCGTGGCCGGTGACAAGGTGGCGGGCCGGGGGGTTGGCAAGGTCGATCCGAACATCAAGCCCGACCCTGTCAACGGTAAGGCGGTGTATGTGCAGCAATGCGCGGTGTGCCATGGCGATAATGGCGAGGGCTTGAAGCATGCCGATGGCAGCTTTGTGTACCCGCCGTTGTGGGGTGATGAGTCATTCAATATCGGCGCGGGCATGGCGCGGACCTATACGGCTGCGGCGTTCGTCAAACGCAATATGCCGATCGGCTTCCACGAGAAATTCCCGTTGGGGCAGGGTGGGCTCTCGGATCAGGAGGCGGTGGATGTGGCCGAGTACTTCTCTCACCAACCGCGGCCTGACTTTGTCGACAAGGGCAAGGACTGGCCCAAGGGCGGCAAGCCGGTGGACGCGCGGTATTAGAATCTAAAGCCCCTCACCCAGCCTACTCCCGGTCCATACAGGGAGTAGGCTGGGGTGAGGGCGCTTTTCAAACATGCGGCGTTGCATGCACCTTGGCCTGCGGGCTGGCGTACTGCGGTTTGAGCACACCCTGGTTGTCCAGCAGCCAGGCATCCATCACCTTGCGCACCACCGGCCCGGCCACCCGACCACCGGCTTCGCCGTTTTCAATCATCACCGAAATCACGATCTGCGGGTCTTCTGCCGGGGCAAAACCAACAAACAAGGCGTTGTCACGGTTACGCTCGGCGGTTTTCAGGCGGTTGTAACGCTCACCCTGTTTGATCGCCACCACCTGCGCGGTACCACTCTTGCCGGCAATCCGATATTGCACACCCTGGGCCGCCGCACGGGCGATACCCCGTGGGTCGTGCATCACCAGTTGCATGGCGTGGTTAACCTGATCCCAGTCCCGTGGGTCGCGCAACACCAGATTAGGGATCGGGTGCTCATCCACTGGCGGTGTACCGTCTACGGTTTTGGCCAGGTGCGGACGGTTCCATACACCCTTGTTGGCAATCAGTGCGGTGGCCTGGGCCAGTTGCAACGGAGTGACCTGCATATAGCCCTGACCGATGCCCAGAATCACCGTCTCGCCGGGAAACCAGGCCTGACGGCGGGTGCTGCGCTTCCACTCGCGGGACGGCATCAACCCTGACGATTCTTCAAACATATCCAGCGATACCTTCTGGCCCAGGCCGAACTCCGCCATATAGTCGTGCATGCGGTCGATGCCCAGTTTGGACGCCAGATCATAAAAGTAGGTGTCGTTGGAGCGCATGATGGCGGCGTTCAAGTCCACCCAGCCGTCGCCGCTGTGGTTCCAGTTGCGGTACTTGTGGTCGACATTGGGCAACTGGAAATAGCCAGGGTCGAACACCCGGGTCGAGGCCGAAATCACCCCGCTGTCCAAGCCGGCAATCGCCACTTCGGGCTTGATCGTCGAACCCGGCGCATAGAGGCCGCGCAAGGCCCGGTTAAACAGTGGTTTGTCGATGGAGTCACGCAGCCCGGAGTAGTCTTTGGAGCTGATACCAGTGACAAACAAATTGGGGTCGAAGCTGGGCTTGCTGACCATCGCCAGTACTTCGCCGGTTTTCGGGTCCAGGGCAATGATCGAGCCGCGACGATCACCCAGGGCTTCTTCGGCGGCCTCCTGCAGCTTGATATCCAGGCTCAGGACGATATTTTTGCCCGCCACCGCATCGGTATGGCGCAGCACGCGCATTACCCGGCCCTGGGCATTGGTCTCTACCTCTTCGAAACCGACCTTGCCATGCAGTTCGTTTTCATAAAAACGTTCGATACCGGTTTTACCGATCGACTGGGTGCCCCGATATTGGGTGGCATCCAGCTGTTTGACTTCCTTTTCATTGATCCGCCCGACATAACCCACTGAGTGGGCAAAGTGATCGCCCTGGGGGTAATGGCGCACGAACTGCGCCTCGACATCGATACCCGGCAGGCGGAACTGATTGACCGCCAGCAGGGCGATCTGGTCTTCAGTCAGCTCGTAGAGCAGGGTAGAGGGATCAAAGGGATGGCGCGCCTGCTTCATGGCCTTGGCGAACACGGCGCGATCTTCTTCGGGCAAATGCAGGATGCCCATCACCCTGTCCAGGACCTTGGCGGTGTCACCGGCCCGTTCGCGGGTGATGGTCATATTGAAGCTGGGCTGGTTATCGGCCAGCAGCACGCCGTTGCGGTCGTAGATAAAGCCGCGCTCTGGCGGAATCGGCAGTACATGCACGCGGTTGTTTTCGGACACGGTCGAGTTGTAGTCGAACTCGCTGACTTGCAAAAAGTACATACGGCCGATCAGCGCGCAGCTGATAGCCAGCACCAGCGCTGCGCAGGCGATCAGTCTTTTATTGACCAGCCGTTTTTCGGATTCGTGATCTTTAAGAGGGATCGGCTCAGGCATGAAGGGGGGCGTCTCGCGTCAGTATGCACATAACAGCAGCCAGGCTGCTAAATTCGGCGCACACCTTAACAAGAAGCTTGTGGTTGAGTCAGATTATTGGGCGTTCTGAACATGAAACTCGACAGGCTGCGGGGGGCTGAGATGTCTGCTTGCCTGGTAGTGCACAATGGAGTCCACCTCGCCAGGCAAGGTGGACCGGGATGATCCTGGCAGTAGCGGCTGCCAGTTAGACATCTGTTAGTTAGTGGTTTGTGCCGGTTACGGTGAATGGGATGTCCAGTTGTGAACCCCAGTCAGTTACTTTCCAGTCACGTGCAGCCAGTTGGATACGGCCCTTGTTGATACCTGTCAGCCCCGGGTTGTCCTCGGGATGGTAATAAATATTCCAGAAACTGCTGCCTGGCGAGCTACAGCTAGCAGTGGAGTTCAAAGAGTACCTGCCACACTTCCCGTTGCTTCGTGCAGCTCGAAATTTAACCTGGCTCATTCGTTTCGCTTCGTCCCAAACAGGTACGGTTAGCGTCGAATATGTCGAATTGGCCCAGACCAGTTTTGTAGGGCCTTCTTTCTCGCTGTAGGCAATGTAAGCGATGTGTTTGGCCTTGTCGTCAATCATTTTGCCTTGTAATTTAGTTGCACGGTTCGCACTGATTGCCCATGTTTCAGGATGAGTATAAGCCTTCACCGGTTGTATGGGCGGCGGAAGTTTCAAGCTGGCGACTGTTGCGCGGGCTTCGTCAGAATAAATCACCCCCCATTTGTCAAAAAAGCCCCTTAGGTCATGACCGGAAAAACGACTGGCGTTGATAACAAACCAGTCTTTTTTCTTGGCGTCGGTATTGAAGGCTGCTGTGTTGCTGGCGTAGTTGTACTCCTTGCGAAAAGCGCGACCGAGCTGTGGGTAAAGGTCGTCGTATGTTGCGAGCAGTTGGTTGAACATCACAGAGCGTAAAAATTCAGTGCCTTTATCCATGTTGTCAAATTTATAAGGCTGTCCTGAAGTTAAATAGTTACCTACAGATTCCCTGTCCCAGGTTCTGTTGACGTAGTCCTGGTCTGTTGAACATGCCTTTAACTCAAATTCTCCTTTGAGACGACGGCACGCTGCGATTGAATAAAGGTTGACCGTAACTTCCGTCAATCCTCCCCACGACCATTCTACCTGGTTAAGGTGACCATATTCATGCCAGTATCCCCATGAGGTAGGGGGGGTAGTCTTACTAAATCCGATTCTGATTGATCCCTGGCCGCCCGAGGCGCTGCAGCAAGACTCATATGAGGCATTAACCAATCCCGGAGTCGGCAAATTGAGCGGGTCTGCCGGGGTGTTGCTGTTGAAACCATTGACTCGGTCATACTCAAGCGGCATCAGAAGATGTTCGCGCATTAAATACATGATATCGGTATTGGCCAGGGCTTTGGCCTTGGCAGCGCCAAAGGAAATACGCGAGCGCCCGTTATACAGCAATACTTGCCCCAGTGGATTAGGCGTTTGGCTAAAACGGGTCATCCAGTCCTGTTTGCTGTCCATGCCAAAAATAAACATGGGTGCTTGCTGGGCATCAATATTTTTCACTTTGAAAGCTATCAGTTTTCCAGTGCTCTGCATGTCACGAGTGGAGTCTTCACACGACAGTAACAGTGTGCCGCTCCGGGCCGCCGTGTACTGAACCATTTCAGGGGGCAGTACGACCTTGTCGTACATATGGTTCTCTAGCTTGAAACTTGTTCCGGTCCAGGCGCTGCAAGTAACGCCACTGTCCGCAGATTGCCGTGTGATCTGTACAGTTTCTGAGGCATTCATAAATATATGAGTGGTAAAGAAACCATAGCGCCCGCTCATGCCTGTTCTTTTTTTGCCATTGGAATGTATTTCAGTAACGGGCACGTTGTAGGTTGATTGTGCACTGTCAGAATATTGTTGCAGTGTTCTGCGTAGCCAATAGAGCGGCTCTTGCTGGTCGCTGCTGAGTTGGAGGGCTTGCTCAGGGTTGCTGTTTAGTTTTTGCGGCGACAGCTTGAATTCCGCCAGTGCCTCAATAAATCCGGGCTTGGTTTCATGCTCCGTCCACCAATGAGTACTCTGTTGTCCATGGGCAGGAGAAAGTAACTGTAGGAAAAATAGTCCACCCCATAGAGCGGTCTTTGTTTTTGTGAAATGCATGGCTCTGTGCTCTAAGTTGTCCGTAAGGAAATTCACAAGTGTTCGTGTGTTATTTTTTTCTTGGGGGGCGAGGATTTAATCTGGGTTAAAGAGAGTTGTCTATTGCGCGAACTGTAGGAGCATCACTTAGAAGCTGTAGGGTATATCTGATTGGTGTTTCAAATTATGTTTGATTAGGCCAGATTTGTTCCTCATCGGCATGTGTAAGCCGAGTCGGTCACGTAAACTCTCTATTTTTCACGTAGGTGCTTTCTCTATGCTGCCCTTGATCGACTGGCACCCCCATGCGCCCTTGCAGCGCCTGCAACTGGACTGGCTGCAACAGGCCGGGGTTGAGGTGGCTGTGCTGCGTCTGGACCTGATTGATCCGCTGATCAGCGGCAACAAGTGGTTCAAGCTCACCGAGCATTTGCGGGCGGCCCATAGTGCGGGGGCTGAGGGGTTGATCAGCCTGGGTGGTGCCCACTCCAATCATTTGCATGCACTGGCCGCCGCCGGCAAGCGTTTTGGTTTTGCCACGGTGGGGCTGTTGCGCGGCCATCCACAGCAAACCGCCACCACGCTGGACCTTGAACGCTATGGCATGCAGTTGCACTGGTTGGGCTTTGCCGGTTACCGGGCACGACATGAGCCTGACTTCTGGCAGCCCTGGCAAGCCCTGTACCCGAGCCTTCACCAGGTACCCGAGGGCGGCGGCGGGCTGGCGGGTGCCTCGGGCTGCATTGCCCTGGTGGCCATGGTGCGCGAGCAACTGGCGGCAGTGCGCTGGGATGATTATGACGGCTGGTGGCTGGCGTCAGGTACGGGTACGACGCTGGCCGGGCTGGTGCTGGGCGAGGCAGGTGAACGTACGGTGTATGGCGCGCTGGCGGTGCCCGAGGATCACGGTGTAGCGCCGCAGGTGGAGGCGATTTTGCAGGCGGCAGGGCATAGCGAGCGCAATTTTGAACTGATCGATGCCAGCCGTGGCGGTTTTGCCAGGGTGGATGAGGCGTTGTTGGGGTTTATGCAGGACAGCGAAGCAGCGTGTGGTTTGCCGCTTGAGCCCTTATACACGGCCAAGGCATTGATGGCGCTGGAACAGGCGGTCAAGAAGGGAGTGATTTCACGGGGTATGCGTCTGGTGTTTGTCCACACCGGCGGCTTGCAGGGCCGTCGGGGGTTTACTTAAGAGACAACAAAACTTATGGCAGTTGCCAGGAAATCCGGTTCCTGGCGAGGTTCCCTGTGGGAGCTGGCTTGCCTGCAATGCTGACGACGCGGTCTGTCAGGCAAACCGCGGTGATGCCATCGCGAGCAGGTTCTCTCCCACAATAGGCACTTTGTAAACAACAGGTCTAGCATGCACCGTAAAACCTGATGCTAATAGTGTCAAATGTTGGAACGACGGTGCGACGAGATTCAAACTGAAGCAAGAGGAATTCACTTTCGTGCAAACTTTTGCCTGGGAGGCTCTATGCTCGGCAAGCAAGTGCAGTGAAGCAAAGAGCTTGCAAGTGCAATCCAGCGAATTGCAAAGTTGTTTTCGAAAAAATATTTGGGTGGCAGGTCTAACAACATATAACCATAGCGAGCTATGCACAACTGGTTGGCGATCCATATCGCAAGAGGTACAAGATAAGCAAAAAGCTTAGTGTAATTTAGTTTTGGCCCTGAAATTCTTCTAGATACAGAGAGAAAAAGCAGAAATGATCCCGCGGAAATAATGAAATAAAGTGCAGTTGTAAATAGCGAATCACTTATCATGATCTTTAAATTCTTTGCTCATCGAGTCTACCGTGATAATATCCGCTGCCACTTCGGCCATCAATGCAACTTTGCTTGCGTTTTCATACCCGCGCACATAATCAGTGCGCACATATCTAAACAAACGCCATGCATCGGGTTTTAACACCAGTCTTCCAACTCCGTACGCCGAAAACCCCAAGTCAACAACGGCATAAGCCATATTTCCTTCCGAGGTCGTGCCCCCCATTAAAGTTGCGACTTCTTGGTAACCCGCCCTGACAGGCCCTTTTACATCAGATCGACCTTCCCACAAATTGCGCCCATTCTCATAAGCGTTATTAGCCCCATGAGCCATCAGCGGGGCCCCTGCGAAAAGGCACAGTGTACCGATGGAGGCGTAACAGATCCCGGCACCTGCAGCAAATTGAAGGGCGCCAGCGATTGCCCCAACACCTCTCAGGGCAATCTCTGATGACTGGGTCAGCAAGTTGCTCTGTTCGCGCTTCAAGTCCGCCAAACCTTGCTCAGTGCTTTTCTTACCCTGAGCAACATCATTGACAATGCTTTTGGCGTAATAGGCAACCTCGCGGTTGAACTGCAAGCGCAGAGTGCCGTCCTTGATATGGCGGACACCTAATGTGCAGGCCTGGCTGCCAAGTTTTCTGGCTGCAGCACTGACCAGCCAGTAATCACAGTTGTCTAGTTTGCACTTATCAGTTGCCCGCTTCACTCATTATTCCCCCAGGTGCTGTACCCGCTGGTTCCGGCAGAATGGTGAGTCCAGGTAATATCGCGATAACGAATGGCTACACTTTCTTGAGGTTCGGCATCGTGTTCCAGGATGGCATGTGGCATCTCAAGCGTCAGGTCAGCAACAATCCCTCCGTTGATCGTGATGGAGTAGTATTTTTCCTGTATGCCATAAGACGACACCCGGTAAAAACTGATTGTACAGTTTATTTCTTCTCTGCCCGAAAGCGCCTGGGCCAGAAGCGGTGAGGACTTGTCGATATTTTTGGTGATAAGAATCGGCCCGTGTGTCGGCTTATTGGTGTTGCCAATATTGACCATATTGTGCGTATAAGACAGCATCATTATTTCGTCGGTATGGCCATCCTGACATTTGTTGCCGATAGAATTTTGAGTTGAACAGCCTGCTGATATCAGGCCCTGGGCCTTGCCGGTAATCGTCATGTAACCGTGGTTAGCCATATGCAACACTTCCTGATCGTCGGACAGTCATCCTAGCTGCCAGAAATTGAAGTGTGTTGTAGGTCGATTCCGAAAATCTGGTCGGATATATTTCGATTCCAGCAAGGTAAACCCTGAATCGACGCAACACAGGGCTTACCACCCTGAGTTTTGTCTAGGGCTGGTTGTCGGGTGCCAAGGGGGGATCAGATTTCAAACCTTGCCAGGCCCTGTGGGAGCTAGCTTGCCTGCAATGCTGACAGACGCGGTCTGTCTGGCAAACCGGGGCTATGCCATCGCGGGCAAGCCACGCTCCCACATGGGGTCTCTGGATTTATTTGCGCCCGGGCAGCATGCGCAGCAGGGTGTTGTCCTTGATCAGGTAGTGATGGCCCAGCCCTGCCACGGCGTGCAAACCGATCAGCCAGTAGCCGATGGTGCCGCCCAGTTCATGCCAGCCCTTGATCTGCTTGGCGAAGTCCGGGTCCTTGACGGTCAGGGGCAGGATATCGAAGCCGTAGAAAAACACTGGCTTGTCGTTGTAACTGAGCACCAGATACCCCAGTACCGGCATGGCGATCATGAGCAGGTACAGTGCCCAGTGCATCAGGGTGGCCAGCGCCGTCTGCCAGGCGGGCGGGGTTGGCGTGATTTTCGGCGCTACGCCCAGGGTGCGGGCCAGCAGCCGTAGCCAGACCAGCGCAAATACTGTCAGACCAAGCATAAAGTGCGCATCCTTCATCAGGTTGCGGCCGTCGCTGTCTTTGGGGAAGATCCCGCGAAACTCGATCGAAGCGTAAATCAGGATAAACAGCAGCACCATTAGCCAGTGCAGGGCGATGGACATTCGACTGTAGTGATGGGCGGTACTTTTCCAGGACATGGTGTTTCCTCACGGTTCAGGTCTGAAGCCCCCGTTCTTGTTGACGGAGTGCCTTTACTTTAAATGCGTTGAATGATTTTGCACTGAGATGGGTCAGCTTTCGGGGTTCCCCGGCACATTGGGCCAAAGATCGGACACTAAAAACAGGCGTTCGGCTTCTTCCCAGTCGCCCGCTTCGTTTTCGGTAAGGCGCACCAGCAACTGCGCAGGGGCCTCAGGATGCAACTCTGCAAGCCAGATACCGAGTTGCTGCGCAGTCCATATCCCGTCAGGGCCATAGTGCGCCGGGGCGAGCCAGGCATGGCGGGGCAGGGGTTGCCAGCAGCCTGCTGCGCTCTGGCAGATAAACGCCGGCCAGTCTCGCTGATGCAGCCAGCGCCCGCGCAAGTGTTGGGGGTTTGCCCCGGCAGGGGGTTGGGCCTGACCGGGCCAGGGGTAAAGCAAATACCCGCCGAGCCACAGATGTGCGTTAAATGTGTGGATATCCAGGCCAGCGAGCACTTCACGGCTCTCGGGGCGGCTGGACATGGGCAACTGGTGCTGGCTGAAATGCTTGAGTTTACGGTCCAGGCGGTCATTGCTGCCGGGGCCGAGCCATTGCGCAGGGTCGTTGCCGTCGCCGTTCTGGGGCCCGAGGTAGAGCTTGATCGCCAGCTCCAGATGATGCACGCCGTCGCGATCACGCAGCAGCAGGTCCAGCTCGCCCAGGGTATGCCCGCTCAGGCGGATCGGCAGGTTGGCGGCAATCAGCTCAACCCCGGGGGCATGTTGCACGGCAAATTGCCACAGGCGCTCGTAATAACGCCCCAGGCGCCGGGTGGTAGCCAGTGCCAGCCAGTGCTGCAACGGTTCGCTGTTGCTATCCAGCTCGCGCAGCCAGCGCTCCAACTGCTGTGGTGCCTGCACCCAGTCGCTGCCCGCCAGTGGGTGGCGTTGCGGCCAGGGTGTCTGGACCAGCATCGGGGGGGCAAGAATCACCCACGCCAGGTCGCGCACCTCGGGGTGGCGCAGTTGGTGGGGCAGGTTGAGCAAGTCGGGGAATAGGGTCATTGTGCGAGCATAGCTCCCTGATGGCCTGAAAGGGTTTTGTCTATCGTCGTCTTTCGCCCATAATCGTTGTTTTCGCACGCATTGAATCCCGCAGGAGCCCCATGGAGCAATTTCGTAATATCGGCATCATAGGTCGTCTGGGCAGTTCGCAAGTGCTCGATACGGTTCGCCGACTGAAAAAATTCCTGCTTGAGCGGCACATGCATGTGATCCTCGAAGACACCATTGCCGAGGTGTTGCCCGGTCATGGCCTGCAAACCTCGTCGCGCAAGATGCTCGGCGAAGTCTGCGACATGGTGATTGTGGTCGGTGGCGATGGCAGCCTGCTGGGCGCGGCTCGCGCACTGGCCCGGCACAATGTCCCGGTACTGGGCATCAACCGTGGCAGCCTGGGCTTTCTGACCGATATCCGCCCCGATGAGCTGGAAGTCAAAGTGGCCGAAGTGCTCGACGGCCACTATCTGGTTGAAAACCGCTTTTTGCTGCAGGCCGAAGTCCGCCGTCACGGCGAAGCGATCGGCCAGGGCGACGCCCTCAATGACGTGGTGCTGCACCCCGGCAAATCCACGCGCATGATCGAATTCGAGTTGCATATCGACGGCCAGTTCGTGTGCAGCCAGAAGGCCGACGGCCTGATTGTGGCAACTCCTACCGGCTCCACGGCCTACGCCATGTCGGCGGGTGGCCCGATCATGCACCCCAAGCTCGACGCGATCGTGATTGTGCCGATGTACCCCCATACCCTGAGCAGCCGGCCGATTGTGGTCGATGGCAACAGCGAGTTGAAAATCGTGGTGGCCAAGGACATGCAGATCTACCCGCAAGTCTCCTGTGACGGTCAGAACCATTTCACCTGTGCGCCGGGTGACACCATTACTGTCAGCAAAAAAGCGCAGAAGCTGCGTCTGATTCACCCCTTGGACCACAACTACTATGAAGTGTGTCGGACCAAGCTTGGCTGGGGTAGCCGACTGGGCGGCAGGGCTGACTGATGCTCGATCCAGCGCGCAGTTACGATCTGATCGGTGACGTGCATGGCTGTGCTCATACCCTTGAGCACCTGCTGGAACGTCTGGGCTATCGCAAACTCGCCGGTATCTGGCGACACCCGCAACGGATGGCGGTGTTCCTGGGTGACATCATTGATCGCGGCCCGCGCATTCGCGAGTCGCTGCATATCGTTTACGACATGGTGCGCAGCGGTCAGGCCCTGTGCCTGATGGGCAACCATGAATTCAACGCGCTGGGCTGGTGTACCCCTGCACCTGCCGGCAGTGGCAAGCAGTTTGTGCGTGAGCACACCCCGCGCCATGCCCGGCTGATCCAGGAAACCCTGGAGCAGTTCGACCAGTACCCCCTCGAATGGCGCGAGTTCGTGCAGTGGTTTTACGACATGCCGCTGTTTGTCGACGCCGGGCGCTTTCGCGTGGTGCATGCCTGCTGGGATGCCGAGGTGATTGCCACCTTGCGCGCGCAATACCCCGATGGCTGCATCGATGAGGCGTTCCTGCAGGCCGCCGCGGTGTCGGGCAGCTTTGCCGATCGCAGTTTTAACCGGCTGCTGCGCGGCACCGACATGCGCCTGCCGGGTGGCATGACCCTGACCGGCGGTGACGGCCTGACGCGGGCGTTTTTCCGTACCAAGTTCTGGGAAGACGACCCCAAGACCTACGGCGATATCGTTTTCCAGCCTGACGCATTGCCCGAGCAGGTCGCGCAGCAGCCGTTATCCACCACGGAAAAAAGTGCCCTGTTGCGCTATGGCATTGATAAGCCACTGTTGTTTGTCGGTCACTACTGGCGCAGCGGCCGCCCGGCGCCGATCCGGCCGAACCTGGCGTGCCTGGATTACAGCGCGGTGTTGTACGGCAAGCTGGTGGCTTATCGCCTGGACCAGGAAACCCGCCTCGATCCGAACAAATTTGTATGGGTCAATGTAGACCGCCCTGAGGCTATTCAATGAGTGCTGTAGCTGTTTTACGTTTGCCGCTGTCGGTTGACCTTAGTGGTTTTGTTGCCTTGCTCAAGCGCATGCAGGTACCCCATCGGGTCAGTGAAGAGGCGGGTGAACAGGTGCTGTGGGCGCCTGAAGCCATCGCCGAGGATGTGCGCAGCTTGTACCAGCGTTTCCCGGCAGGCGACCCTGAGCATGAACTGCCGATAGTCGAACGTCCGCCAGCCATGGCCCGGCCCGGTTTTGCCCAGCAACTGCGGGCCAGCCCGGCCACCGCCATCGTATTGCTGTTGTGCCTGATCGTGGCTGCCGTGACGCAACTGGGTGACAATCTGTCGACCCTGCGGGCGCTGACCTTTCTCGATTTCAGCATTTATGGCCAGTACATCAATTTTGTACCCTTGTCCGACAGCCTGGCGTCGGGGCAGTGGTGGCGACTGTTCACCCCGATGCTGATCCACTTCGGCTTTCTGCACATTGCCATGAACGGCATGTGGTACTGGGAGCTGGGGCGGCGTATTGAAATGCGCCAGGGCAGCATCAACCTGATTGGCCTGAGCCTGTTGTTCAGCCTGGTGTCCAACTTCGCCCAGTACCTGTTCGGCGGTCCGAGCCTGTTTGGCGGTTTGTCCGGGGTGTTGTACGGCTTGTTGGGGCATGTGTGGATTTACCAATTGATGGCCCCCAACCCGCTGTACAACTTGCCTCGCGGGGTACTGGTGATGATGCTGGTGTGGCTGGCTTTGTGTATGTCGGGGCTGGTGTCAATGATCGGCTTTGGCCAGATTGCCAACGCGGCCCATGTTGGCGGCCTGGTTATCGGCTGCCTGACCGGCTTGCTGGGCGGGTTGTGGGCGCGGCGTAAACAGGCAGCTTAATGTGCAATATTCTGTGGGAGCGGGCCTGCTCGCGATGGCATCAACCCGTTGATTCAGGCACACCGAGTTGCCTGAATCGCGAGCAAGCCCGCTCCCACAGAGATTAATGTCATTTGATTTTTCAAGAGTGGAAACAGAACCATGTCCTCTTTCAACGAAATGATTCAAAACATCACCCCCGAGATCTATCAGAGCCTGAAATTGGCTGTAGAAATCGGCAAATGGGCGGATGGCAACAAACTCACTGCCGAGCAGCGCGAGCTGTCGTTGCAGGCGATGATCGCCTGGGAAGTGCAAAACCTGCCTGAAGACCAGCGCACCGGTTATATGGGCCCGCAGGAATGCAGCTCGAAATCGGCGCCAGTGCCCAACATCCTGTTCAAGTCGGATGCCATCCATTGATTGAGATTGGTCGCGGTGCAATCAGCAAGATGTCGGCAAGCCTGCAAACGCCGACCGTTCAATATGCGTTTCGTTTGGGCGATACCGAGGTCCCGGTCAACCCTTTGATCGGCACCAAACTGCGTCTGGAATACCTGGGGGAGATCAACTGCTCCCACTGCGGGCGCAAAACCAAGAAGAGCTTCAGCCAGGGTTACTGCTACCCGTGCATGACCAAACTGGCGCAATGCGATGTATGCATCATGAGCCCGGAGCGCTGCCATTACGACGCCGGCACCTGCCGTGAGCCGTCGTGGGGCGAGCAGTTCTGCATGACCGATCATGTGGTGTATCTGGCCAATTCCTCCGGGGTCAAGGTCGGCATCACCCGCGCTACCCAATTGCCCACGCGCTGGCTCGACCAGGGCGCGAGCCAGGCATTGCCGATCGTGCGGGTGGCGACCCGTCAGCAATCCGGTTTTGTCGAAGACCTGTTCCGCTCGCAAGTGGCCGACCGCACCAACTGGCGTGCACTGCTCAAGGGCGACGCTGAGCCTGTGGATCTCGTCGCGGTGCGTGAGCAACTGTTCGAGAGTTGCGCCGGGGGTCTGCAGACCCTGCAGGAGCGTTTTGGCCTGCAAGCGGTCCAACCTTTGCATAGCGTCGAGCCCATCGAGATTCGTTACCCGGTCGAGCAGTACCCGAGCAAGATCGTCAGCTTCAATCTGGATAAAGATCCTATCGTTGAAGGCACGCTGATGGGGATCAAGGGCCAGTACCTGATCTTTGACACCGGCGTTATCAATATCCGCAAATACACGGCCTACCAACTGGCCGTGCATCAGTAAAAGGACACCAGCATGCGCACCGAACAACCGCAAATGATCTACCTGAAGGACTACCAGGCGCCGGATTATCTGATCGACGAAACGCACCTGACCTTCGAGTTGTTCGAGGACCACACGCTGGTCCATGCGCAACTGGTGATGCGCCGCAACCCTGCCCGTGGTGCAGGCTTGCCGGCGCTGGTGCTGGATGGCCAGCAACTGGAACTGCTGTCGGTCAGCCTCGACGATGTCGAGCTGGCAACAGACGACTATCAACTCAGCGACAGCCATCTGATCCTGCACCCGACCAGCGAGCAGTTTGTGGTCGATACCAGCGTCAAGATCCACCCCGAATCCAACACCGCGCTGGAAGGCCTGTACAAGTCCGGCGGGATGTTCTGCACCCAGTGCGAGGCCGAAGGCTTTCGCAAGATCACCTATTACCTTGACCGCCCGGACGTGATGAGCAAGTTCACCACCACCGTGGTGGCCGAGCAGCACAGCTACCCGATCCTGCTGTCCAACGGTAACCCGATTGCCAGTGGCCCCGACGAAGACGGCCGGCACTGGGCAACCTGGGAAGACCCGTTTATGAAACCGGCCTACCTGTTCGCCCTGGTAGCCGGGGATCTGTGGTGCGTTGAAGACAGCTTCACCACCATGAGCAACCGCAACGTGGCGCTGCGCATTTATGTCGAGCCGGAAAATATCGACAAGTGTCAGCACGCCATGGTCAGCCTGAAAAAATCCATGCGTTGGGACGAAGAAACCTACGGCCGTGAATACGACCTGGATATCTTTATGATCGTCGCCGTCAACGACTTCAATATGGGGGCGATGGAGAACAAGGGCCTCAATATCTTCAACTCCAGCGCCGTGCTGGCCCGTGCCGAAACCGCCACCGATGCCGCCCACCAGCGGGTCGAGGCCATTGTCGCGCACGAATACTTCCACAACTGGTCGGGCAACCGCGTGACCTGCCGCGACTGGTTCCAGCTGTCGCTCAAGGAAGGCTTCACGGTGTTCCGCGACTCCGAGTTCTCCGCCGACATGAACTCGCGCACGGTCAAGCGCATTCAGGACGTGGCCTATCTGCGCACCCACCAGTTTGCCGAAGATGCCGGTCCCATGGCCCACGCGGTGCGTCCAGAAAGCTTTATCGAAATCTCCAACTTCTACACCCTGACCGTTTACGAAAAGGGTTCGGAAGTGGTGCGCATGATCCACACCCTGCTGGGCGCCGAGGGCTTCCGCAGGGGCAGCGACCTGTACTTCGAGCGTCATGACGGCCAGGCCGTAACCTGCGACGACTTTATCAAGGCCATGGAAGACGCCAATGGCGCCGACCTGAGCCAGTTCAAGCGCTGGTACAGCCAGGCGGGTACGCCGCGTCTGGCGGTCACCGAGCACTATGACGCGCAGCAGAAAACCTACAGCCTGAGCTTTGCCCAAAGCTGCCCGGCCACCCCGGACAAGGTCGAAAAACTGCCGTTCGTGATTCCAGTGGAACTGGGCCTGCTCAATGCCCAGGGCACTGAAATTGCCCTGCAACTGGCGGGTGAGACTGCGGCATCCGGTACCAGCCGTGTGTTGTCGGTGACCGAAACCGAACAGACCTTTACCTTCGTTGGCATCAACGAAAAACCGCTGCCTTCGCTGCTGCGCGGTTTCTCGGCACCAGTGAAGCTGAGCTTTGCCTACAGCCGTGACCAATTGATGTTCCTGATGCAGCACGACAGCGACGGTTTCAACCGCTGGGATGCCGGCCAGCAACTGTCGGTGCAGGTGCTGCAAGAGCTGATCGCTCAGCATCAGCGCGGCGCAGCCCTGGTCATGGACCAGCGTCTGGTCGAGGCCTTGCGCTCGGTGCTGGGCAATGCCGAGCTGGATCAGGCGATGGTGGCTGAGATGCTGTCGTTGCCGGGCGAAGCCTACCTGACTGAAATCAGCGACGTGGCCGATGTCGAAGCGATCCACTTTGCCCGCGAGTTTGCCCGCAAGCAGTTGGCTGATAGCCTGTTCGACGGTTTGTGGGCGCGCTACCAGGCCAATCGCGAGGTGTCGAAAGTCACCCCGTATGTGGCTGAAGCCGAACACTTTGCCCGCCGCGCCCTGCAAAATATCGCGCTGTCGTACCTGATGTTGACCGGCAAGCCTGAAGTTCTGGCGGCAGCCTTGGAGCAGTTGGAGCACAGCGACAACATGACCGAGCGCCTGACGGCCCTGGCCGTGCTGGTGAATTCGCCCTTTGAGGCAGAAAGAACAGCAGCGCTGGCCAGTTTTGCCGAGCACTTCAAGGACAACCCGCTGGTGATGGACCAGTGGTTCAGCGTGCAGGCCGGCAGCAGCATGCCCGGCGGTTTGCAGCGCGTGCGCGAGCTGATGGAACACCCGGCGTTCAATATCAAGAACCCGAACAAGGTGCGGGCACTGGTCGGTGCGTTTGCCGGGCAGAACCTGATCAACTTCCATGCAGCTGATGGTTCGGGCTATCGCTTCCTGGCGGACCTGGTGATCCAGCTCAACGGCTTTAACCCGCAGATTGCTTCACGGCAACTGGCGCCCCTGACCCGCTGGCGCAAATACGACAGCGCCCGTCAGGCGTTGATGAAGGCAGAGCTGGAGCGCATCCGCAACTCCGGTGAGTTGTCCAGCGACGTGTTTGAAGTGGTGAGCAAAAGCCTGGCGTAAAGACCGGCAGCGCCTTGCTTTTAGTCGCCTCTCCCTCCGGGAGAGGCGTGGTGAGGGGCTTTTGATCTTGCCGATTCCGATTACAGGCTGACCAGGCGAGATACCGGTACACCGTCCATGACCAGCGTGTAATTGACCGCTCCTTTCAATGCCTGGATATCCTTGTCGACATACCTGTGCTCATGGTCGCCGAGCTGGGCGATGGGCTGGCCGTTGCGATAAATCTGCACGCGCTTGCCAGTCGGGGCGGCCGTGCGCCAGGTCAGGGTAACTTGCTGGCGCTCGGGTTGTACTTGCGCTGAAAGCTGCCTGACACCCACAGGCCCGATCAGGGGCAGGCCATCCATCGTATAGCTCGAAAGGTCCGGTTTTACCCCAAGGTAAGCCAGCACGGTCGGGGCAATGTCCGCCTGGCTGGCAAAGCCGTACAGGCCTTTGAAACCAGGGTTGGCCGGTTTGCCGATGGGAGCGGCCAGCTGTGCATTACCGGGTTTGTTCATGGCGATAAAGGTGGTTTTCTCGCTCAGGGTTTGCTCACCGTGGTCTTTGCCCTCGGGTAAGTGCCTGCCGTGATCGGGCAGCACGATAACCAGCCAGTCTTCTTCGGGATGTGCCTTTTCACGGCGTTGCAGCGCTGAGAGAATTTGCCCGACCTGAGCATCCACGGTATGGATCGCTCGCTGGTACTGGGGGGTAAAGCCGAGCCTGTGGCCGGTGATGTCGGGTTCATCGAAGTGGGCGAACAACAGGTCGGGCTGGCCGTGTTCCAGTTCATGGCTGACCTTCTCGACGACACATGGATCAACCCCGGAGCACTTGATGGCCTGGTCGACATAGCCCTGGGCAATATCCTCGGCAAAGTTCTCGTGGATAACGTTCCAGCTGACAATGCTGGCTGTCTTGCGCTCAGGAAAGGCCAGCTTGAGCTGTTTGAACAGGCTGGGCGCCTGATTGCGCAGGGCCTCGTCATTGGCGTTGACCTGATGGCGGTCAACCCAACTGCCGGTAAGGATGGTTGTCCAGCCCGGACCACTGACCGTGGGCTGCTGCGTGGAGGTGCCGACTACGCCGCCGGTGTAGCTTTTGTACAGGTGCAAGCGGGCAATATTGGGGGCCTTACCCTGTTTAATGGCTGTTTGCAGTTTCTGGTATTGCATGCCATCCACCCCGATCAGCAGGACCTTGGGGATGGGCGTATCGCTAGCTTGTGCTGTGAATGCAAGGCTCAGGCTGAGCGCCATCAGTGCAGTTCGGAGGTAGGTCATGGCATACCTGCTTGGTGGAGTGGTCCAGATTCATCAGTGTGGCATGCCGGGTGAGAAAGGTGCCTTTGAGTTCAGTACTGTGGTCTGAGGATTCAGCGCCTGGGCGAACTAAACCTTGCAGTGGAGAGTGTGGGAGCGAGCCTGCTCGCGATGGCATCAGCGCGGTCTACCGACCAACCGCAGCGCCTGCATCGCGGGCAAGCCCGGCTCCCACAGGTTTTGCTGCGGCTGAATAATCTGATCTGTGCCCACAGGTGTTGTGCAGGTTTAGAACTTCCAGCTGACCGACGCGGTGGCGTTGCGCGGAGTGCCGTAGTTGCTCTGGCCATAGCGCACGCTTTGCAGGTACTTCTGGTTGGTCAGGTTGTCGAGGTTGAGCTGGGTGCTCCAGTGCGGGTCGATGTCGTAGCTGGCCATCAGGCCTACCAATGCATAGGCCGCCTGGTTGGCGGCCGGGCTGTCGTCGTTCTCGATTTTGCTCTGCCACTTCAGGTTGCCGCCTACCTTGACCTGCGGTGCCATTGGCAGTTTGTAGGTCATGGAGGAGGTCAGGGCATTGCGCGGGATAAACTTGCGACCGCGGTTGTTGTCAGCATCGGTGATATAGACGTAGGTGTAGCCGCCGCTGATTTGCAAACCTGGCGCCAGTTCGCCCGAAGCTTCGAGTTCCAGACCGCTGCTCTTGTAGGACATGCCGTCATACAGGTCGCCGCCCAGCAGGGGGTTATAGCCTGCGTAAGTGGCGACGTTGTCCTGTTTGGTATGGAACACCGCGGCGCTCACATCGAGTTTTTTGTCCAGCAGATGCCCCTTGATCCCGGCTTCATAGCTTTTGCCTTCCAGCGGCTCGATGACTTTGCCCTGGGTGTTGAGGTAGTACTGCGGGCTGAAGATCTTGGTGTAGCTGGCATACAGCGAGTACTGCGGGGTGAGGTCGTAGACCAGGCCTGCGTACGGTGTGAGCTTGCCATGAATGCTCACATCGCGGCCGGTGCCGTAGTTTTCGCCCTCGCTGTCGGCGCTGAGCATGCGCGCACCGGTGATCAGGTGCAGGTCGTCGGTAAGGCTGAAGCGGGCCCCGGCGTAGAGGCTTTTCTGGCGGTCGGTGTAGTTCGACGTGCCGTTGGCGTTGGCGATGTTGTAGGTGGGCTTGGGGATGGCGCCATTGAGGGCATCTTCCAGTGATACCGGGGTGTAGTACGACGAACTGCCGAACCGTGATGTTTCCTGGGTGCGCGAACGGGCCACGTTGGCGCCGAAGGTCAGCTGGTGTTCACGGCCGCCCAGGCTGAACGGGCCGCTGAAGGAAATATCGCCATCCAGCTCACGAGTCTTGCCCTTGTACTTGGACGCGACGCCGGTGTAACCGGTGTTCGAGGCGCTGTTAGCGTAGATATAAAACATGCTGGTGTCTTCGCGGTGCTCCATGGCAGTCAGGGTCAGCGTCGACTTCCAGTCATTGGCGAAGTTGTGCTGCCACTCAGCGAAGGCGCGGGTGGTTTGCACGTCCCAGTACACCCAGGGTTGGGCGATGCTGGAGCTGGTGCTGCTGTAGTGAATGGCGTTGCCTTTGCTGTCGGTCAGCGGCAGTGCGCCCCAGCTGGCACCGTTGGCGTTGCTCTTCTGGTCTTCGTAGCCCAGGGTCAGGGTGTCGTTGTCGCTCAGGTCGAAGGCCAGCATGGCGCTGAGAATGTTCTTTTCCCGGGAGTAACGGTCCAGGTACGAGTTGCCCGCTTCGTTGGCATAGATCACCCGGCCACGGACATTGCCCGAATCGGTCAGCGGCCCGGATACATCCAGGTCGACCCGGCGCTTGTCCCAGGAGCCGGCGCTGAGGCTGACCTTGGCTTCGGGTTCGTAGGTGGGGCGCTTGCGAATAAAGTTGACCGTTGCCGAAGGGTTGCCGGTGCCGGTCATCAGGCCGTTGGCACCGTGCAGGATGTCGACTTGCTCGTAGGGCGCCATATCGATGTCGCCTACCAGAACGCCGCCATTGAGGGGCATGCCCATGCCGTCGTACTGGAAGTTGGTGATATCAAAACCCCGGGCGGTGAAGTAAGTGCGATCGGTTTCGACTTTCTGCACGTTGACTCCCGGGGTGCTGTCCAGCACATCGCGGATGCTGTTGAGCTTGAAGTCATCCAGTTGCTCGCGCTTGATGCTGGTCACGCCCTGGGGTGTTTGCCCGGCGGTGAGGTTCAACCGTGTTGTGGAGGCATTCGGTTTGCCCTGATAGCCAGGTGGCGACTCGTCACTGCTGGCCGTGGAGGTGATGCTGGTGGACGGCAGGTTCAGGGTGTTTTCATCGGCCGCGGCGGTATTGATAATACTCAGGGCGATCAGCGTGAGGGCTGAGGTGGGCAGGGTGAACAGTGGGCGCATGATCTGCGAATACTCCAGGCAGGAACTTTGTAAGCGAGAATTTGTTACAAAGCTTTACATTGTTACAAATGATAATCAATGCTGTTTGCCAGTTTTTACCATTTGTGCTGCTCGGCCTCTGTGATCCTCATTCCTGATGGTTGGGCAATCGAGTGGCCGCAACAACAGCAAAATCAGCATGTGAGTACACGGCTGCGCACTGCTGATCCATTTGCCCCGCACACCCGCCAAGCATGATCTACGCTTCACTAACGAAGGCTTTTAAAGCTGGAATTTTCAATGCGTAGCTCTCCTGAAAACAGCCTGCACAATGCGTTGAAAGCCTGCCGGGAAAGCTTTCTCTCGGTTGGTTTTTTCAGCTTCTTTATCAATGCATTAATGCTCGTCCCCACCTTCTACATGTTGCAGGTGTATGGCCGTGTGATCACCAGCGGCAGCCTGACCACCCTGACCATGTTGACCCTGATCATGACCGGCCTGGTTATTACTCTCGGCTGCCTTGAGTGGACGCGATCACGGATCATGGTCCGGGTCAGCAACCGGCTGGACATGCTGCTCAGCCGTCAGGTCTATAAAGCCAGTTTCAAGCGGGCACTGGAAAGCGGCGGGATGGACGCCTCGGCTCAGCCACTCAACGATTTGACCGGCCTGCGCCAGTTTCTCTCAGGTAACGGCCTGTTTGCTTTTTTCGATGCCCCCTGGCTGCCCATCTATATCGCCGTGATGTTTATGTTTCACCCCTGGTTTGGCTGGGTGGCGACGGGCAGTGCGCTGCTGTTGCTGTTGCTGGCGTTTGTCAACGAAAGGCTGACCGGGCCGACTCTGGCGCAGGCCAACAAGGAACATATCGGCGCCTCGCTCTACACCACGAAAAACCTGCGCAATGCCGAAGTCATTGAATCCATGGGCATGCTCGAAACCCTGATGGAGCGCTGGTGGAACCGGCAAAAAAACGTGCTGTTGCTGCAATCGCGGGCCAGCGACAAAGGAGCAATGATCAGTACGCTGTCCAGGTCGTTCCGGATTCTGGTGCAGTCGCTGATTCTCGGGCTGGGCGCCTACCTGGCCGTGGATCATCAGGTAGGGGCAGGGATGGTGTTTGCCGGGTCGATACTGCTGGGGCGCGCCCTGGCGCCCATCGATCTGATTATCGGCAGCTGGAGGGGGTTTATTGCCGCTCGCTCGCAGTACGCCCGGCTCAACGCCATCCTCGCCAAACAGCAGGCTCAGCCTGAACGCATGCCATTGCCGGCACCCAAGGGCGACGTGCAGGTGGAGAACCTGACTATCGCGGCCCCCGGCTCCAATGTGCCCATTATCAAGAACATCAGCTTCAGCGTGCCGGCCGGTTGCGTGGTGGGCATTATCGGCCCCAGTGCGGCGGGTAAGTCCACCCTGGCCAGGGCGCTGCTGGGCATCTGGGCACCGCTGCAGGGCGTGGTTCGCCTTGATGGCGCGGATATCAGCGCCTGGGACAAGCATGAGCTTGGCCCCCATATAGGCTACTTGCCTCAGGACATCGAATTGTTCGAGGGCAGTATCAGCGAGAATATTGCCCGTTTTACCCCGGTCGATTCCGAGAAAGTCATTCTTGCGGCCACCACGGCCGGTGTTCACGAAATGATCCTGCTGTTGCCCGATGGTTACGACACCGTAATTGGTGGTGACGGCGTGGTGCTTTCCGGCGGCCAGCGCCAGCGCATCGGGCTGGCCCGGGCCCTGTATGGCAGCCCGCGACTGATCATTCTCGACGAGCCCAATTCCAACCTCGACGAAGTCGGTGACCGCGCCCTGATGGCCGCCATCCACAAAATCAGGCTCTCAGGTGCAACCCTGTTTGTGATTACCCATCGCACCAACATTGTGTCCCAGCTTGACCGGCTCATGGTGATGAGCAACGGCGGCATCAGTCTGTTCGGGCCGCGTGAGCTCGTGCTGACGGAGCTCAACGCACAGCAGGCGCCCAAGCAGGCCATGCAGGCAGAGACAAACATGGCTTCGGTGGCTAACGGCAAGGACGGTTTCGATGAACCGCATGACCCCACTTCCATCAACTGACAACTTTGTCGAACTGACTACCTCTGATCGAAAAATACGGCGCCTGGGTTTTGCCATTGTATTGCTGACTTTCGGAGTGTTTGGCACCTGGGCAGCCTTCGCGCCACTCGATGGTGCAGCGTACGCGCCGGGTGTGGTGACCGTGCAGGCTTATCGCAAAACGGTGCAACACCTCGAAGGCGGTATCGTCAAAGAGGTGCTGGTACACGACGGTGATATCGTCAAACAGGATGACCCGCTGATCATTCTCGACGATGCGCCGCTGCGCTTCGAATACCAGATGACCCGCGGTCAGCTGGTTGCGGCCCAAGCCATGGAAGCCCGGCTGATTGCTGAACGGGACAATCTGCCCGAAATTGCATTTGAGCCGTTGGCCACTGCCGACAACTTGCGTGGCACCGAGGCACGCCAGGGCGAGGTGCGGGTGTTCAACGCCCAACGCGGATCGCGGCTGGGCCAGATTGCCGTGCTGCAAGAGCGTATTGACCAGTTGCATGAACAGATCAATGGCACCCAGGCGATTATCGGTGCCAAGGGCCATCTGGACAGGTCCTACAGTGGCGAAATAGCCGAGTTGACCGACCTGCTGGCCCAGGGTTTTGTCGACAAGCAGCGCCTGCTCGAACAGGAGCGCAAGCGTCAACTGCTCAGGTCCGAAGTGGTCGAGCACCGCTCTGCGATTACCACCACCCGCCTGCAAGTCAACGAGACGCAGCTGCAGATGCTGCAAATCGACAAGGACTTCAATGCCGAGGTGGTCAAGCAGCTCGCTGAAGTCCAGAGCAAAATCTACGACCTGCAGGAGCGGGCCTCCGCCCTTGCGGATCGTCTGGGGCATATCGTTATCCGTGCGCCCGAAGCCGGCATGGTGATCGGCATGACCGTGCATACCATCGGCGGTGTGGTACGCCCTGCGACACCGCTGCTGGACATTGTGCCGTCGGTGTCAGGGCTGGTCATAGAGGCTCAGGTGGCGCCGGTGGATATCGACCGTATTGCCGTCGGCAAGCGTGCCGATATTCGTTTTGGCGCGTTCAACAGTGCTACCACGCCGGTGATCGAGGGCGAGGTGAGCAGTGTCTCGGCCGACCGGCTGATTAATGAAAAAACCGGGGCCGGTTATTACCTGGCCCGGGTCAAGGTGACCAAAGCCGGCGAGCACACATTGGGTGAACGCAAGTTGCTGCCGGGCATGCCTGCGGACGTGTTGATCATCACCGGGCAGCGCACGTTGCTGCACTACCTGATGCAACCGGCGCGCAATGCCATCTCACAATCGATGATCGAGGAATGACCATGCAAATGACTGCACGAATTCTGGGCGGGTTGTTCGGGTTTGCTGCGGGGGTTGGCGTTGCGCAAGCCGCCGTGCCGGCGCCAGACGGGGTCAGTGCCTCGACATTCTCCACCGACCTGATGCAGTTGTATCGTGAGGCCCGCCTGGAAGACCCGCGAATTATTGCCTCCCGTGCGCGGGCGCAGGCAGGGCAGGAGTATCAGCGCGAGGCCATGGGCACACTTTTTCCGCAGATATCACTAAACGCCGGGGCGAACCGTATTCACCAGGAAAACGAGCTGGTACAGCAAAGCTTCGACAGTGAAATCTATAGCCTGGTATTGCGCCAGTATCTCTACAACAAGACCGCCTGGGAGAACTATCAGAAGTTCAAAAGCATGGCCAAACAGTCCGAGTCTGAAGCCCTTGAGGCCCAGTCCGAGGCCACGGTGGAACTGGCCCGGCGTTACTTTACGGCGTTGGCGGCCGAGGATGAACTGGAGTTGATCAGGGCCGAGCTGCGCACCACGCAAAAAAGCCTGGACCGGGTCAATGCGTTGTACGCAAAACAGCTGGCCCTGATTACCGACCAACTGGACCTCAAGGCCCGGGTCGACGGCCTCGCGGCACAGGAATTGGACGCCCGCAACCAGGTCAGCGTCAGCCGCGCGGCGCTGGCCGAGATCGTTGGGCGGCCGGTCAAGGAGAAGCTCAGTCGCGTGCGCGACGATGTGCAGTTACAGATTTCGGCACAGAGCCTGGAAAGCTGGGTGCGCGAAGGGGTTGCGCAAAACCCGGCGCTCAAGGCCAATCAAAGCGGGGTGGAAGTGGCTGGCGCAGCCTTGCGCGGCGGCAAGGGCGGGCACTATCCGACCCTGAGCCTGACCCTGAGCGCCCAGCAATCCAACGAAGGCTACAACAATGCCCTGGTGCCGCGTACCGACAGCTATGTGGCCGGTATCGGCCTGCAGGTGCCCATCTACAGCGGCGGCTCGACCTCGGCGCGGGTGCGCGGGCTGTATCAGGATCAGATTGCTGCCGAGCAGCAGCTGGAGTCGGTGCAGCGCCGGGTGGTCAAGGAAATCACCAGCGCCTATCTGACCGCCGACACCAGCGCAGAAAAAATCAGCGCCAGTCGCAATGCCCTGGCTTCGGCACGGCTGTCCCGGGAAGCCGCAGAGAAAGCCTTCGGTTACGGAATGGTCAATGCCGTCGATGTGTTGACCAGTGTGCGCAACGAATACCGGGCCCATCGTGACTTGCTCAAGACCCAGTACGACTTCGTCACCAATGTCATCACGCTTAACCGCTGGGCGGGCACGCCGCCGGGTGAAAGTGTCGCGAGCGTGAATTTGTGGTTGAACCCTGGCAGTCCCGGGCAGGATATTCCATCGCCATGATGGCGTCGATAAATTGACGTTTATTGCAATGTGTTAACTGGGCTTTACACCATTTGTCGGTTATTTGACGTGCATGATGCTTGTCATACTTTTCCAGCACATTCCCTGCCGCGAACCTAAGGCCTTGATTTGTCTGGGTTGCTCAGATCATGGGGAATATCGGCCGGGGGCCCTGAAAAACGCCTGATTGCCCGACTGCCGAATCGGCAGTCGGGCAGCAGGCAGGACTGTCCTAGACTTACCTGACAGCCCGGGGGAGAACATCAACAAGCGCAAGCTATTGATAAGTATTCCTGTTTATTTTTTGCTTGAATGGCTTTGCGCGGTTTCTGGAGGCGTGTGCAACCCGAGCCGGCGCAATAAATGCCACTACCCGAGCGGGCATCGGGCAGGGGTCTGATTGATGTTTCAAGGGAGTCAGGAAGGTAATGCCGCCCCTCAGAAAACCCATACGCGTGATGCTGATCGACTGTCGCCCCCTCGTTCTCAGAGGCCTTCACGACTTGATCAATGCCAGGAAGCCTCAAATGGAAGTGAGCGGCCAGGCCACCACCTATACCCATGCGCTCGACCTTGCCGATCAGTTGCGTCCCCATGTCATATTCTTCAGCTTCTTTCCGGACGCGCTGAACCCGCTGGCAGTCATCGCTCAACTCACCCGTAGCACCGGGATGAAAGTGCTGGTGCTCAAGGGTCTGTACGACGTCATACCCGCTGCCCAGGCCATAGAAGCGGGTGCACGTGGCATCGTACTGGCGGAAGACCCGACCGAATCAATCATCCTTGCCATCATCAAGGTCCACCATCGTGACACAGGGCTGAGCAGAGCCTGGACCGGAGGGATTGGCGACTATGCAGCGAACGGGCATACGGCCTTTAAACACAACCTGGAGCAAGAGAAACAGTCGCGCTTGACCATGCGCGAGAGAGAACTGATTCGTGCCATCGTCGGCGAGCCTGCGGCCAAATACATGAGTATCGCTGGCCGCCTGGGCATCAGCGAGCACACCGTGCACAACCATCTGAGCAACATCTATCAGAAGCTTGACCTGATCAACCGTACCGACTTGCTGATGTACGCGATCAAGCATGGGCTGTTTGACAACAACTAACCGCCAGCCATAAAAAAGGCCTGACTCCCTATGGGAGCCAGGCCTTTTGCCTGTTGCGACAATTAGACAATGTCAGGCGGGGCAATATCAGTTACACCCACCAACTGGATGATGCTGGTGATACCTGCACCGTCACCGTCGTATGCCAGATAGCCGTCGCCTCCAACGACGCCGAAGTAGTAGTTTATGGTGCCGTTGAGCGCGCTATCGGCCGCCGTGATAAAGGCCCCCACGTTGGCAGCCGGGCCCGCCACTTCCATGTAGTTTGCCCCTGTAGCTGCGGTCGGGAAGTTCAGCGTATCGACCCCGGAAGTGAAACCGGCAGAGATCACTGCCGTTGCCGCAGTCAGTGCTCCGTCGGTATCCAGGCCGCTGAAGTTGAAGGTGTCAGCCCCCACGCCACCGGTGAAGGTCTTGTCGCCTTCGATGGTCACATTCAGGGTCTGGCTGGCCGTTGCATCGGCATCCGCATCCGTCACCACGACATTGAAGGCCAGATGGGCATCCGGGGTGGTCGAGGTGACAAAGCCCAGGTCGGTAATCTTGACCACATCACTGTCCCAGGTGCCAGCCTCACCGGCTTCCACCGGGTTGCTTTTACTGCCTTCGCCAGACTCATTGCTGAAGGTCAACAGGTTGCCAGTACTGGCCCCGCTGACGCCTACATTGCCATTGAGGTTGTAGCCGCTACCGGTCACTCCTTCTGTGGAATCCAGTACCTGCAGGCCCTGGATCAGATAGTTCTCGCTGCCGAAGTTATAGTCATTGCTCTCGATAATCACCGCACCGTCGTTCTGATCCAGAGTGATCCCATAAGCCGCCGGGTTTGCAATCGGATGGAAGTTATTCGGTGAGTTCGAGGCATTTTTGATGATGATGTCTTCGCTGTCGACAATGATTGCCCGGGTAGTCAGGCTGTTGTCATCAGGAT
The DNA here is from genome assembly GCF_055408445.1 of Pseudomonas sp. B414. Lineage (NCBI taxonomy): Bacteria > Pseudomonadati > Pseudomonadota > Gammaproteobacteria > Pseudomonadales > Pseudomonadaceae > Pseudomonas > Pseudomonas sp. B414. The sequence continues at coordinate 31,900 of NZ_JBUZTQ010000042.1, forward strand.
CGATCAGCTTGAGCACCAGTACCAGGTCCTCGCTGCCAATACCGTCGAACTTGACGTAGATGCCCTTGCTGGTGGCCGTAGGGGGAGCGGAGGTGAAACCGAATGGGTTGGCGGTGAAGAAGTCCAGGTCCATCACCTCGCCTTGCTGGATGGTGTCACCGGCCACGCCTGCGGCAGTCCCGGAAACACTGACCCATGAAGTGGCTGTAGAGAACAGTTCGCCAGCTATAAAGGCGTTATTGCCACCGGCCATGATGTTATTGGCACCGGTACCCGAACCCTGTTCGGCGAAGCCGCTGAACTGTACAAAGAAGTCATCGGCCAACTTGGCCACCGAGACCGGCGGCTGCTGGTTGATCGGTGTTGTACCGCCGATGTTATAGCCGGTGAAACCCTGCGCGGTGGAGGTTTTCAGGATGCTGAAGCTGTCGATGTCGTCCGCCAGGCTCAGCGTGTAGGTGTCAGCCACCTTGTCAAAGGTCATGGTGCCGGTGGCGTTGCTAAGCGCGCCCAGCGTCGGGTTGTTGGAAACATAGGTAAAGGAGATATTGAACACCGCACTGGTGTCTGACTCCGAGGCCCAGGTCACCAGCTTGTTGGTGATGGCAGTGGTGCCCACCGTGCTGTCACCCATGCTCACGGACAAGTCGCTGTTTGCCGAGCTATAGACAGTGCCCAGTCGCTCATCCGCACCGATGTCATAGGCAAATACGCCAGTGCCGCCAGGGGTTGGATTACTGGAGTTGGCATAGACCACATTGGACTTGGCCGTGACCACCGGCGAGTCGTCATCCACGGTGATCAGCAGGCCGTTGGCGGCGGCCGTTACGCTATCGCCGTCATAGTCCGTGGCGTTGATCGCCGTGCCCAGGGCGATGCTCAGGTCATTCTCGTTCAGGCCTGCAGCATGGTCGAGTTGATCGAGCAGCATAAAGGCATAGGCTCCGGTCGCCGCCTGGACGCTGAAGGTGAACACTGAATTGCCGGCCCCGGCCGAGGCGGTCAGCAGCCAGGTGTTGCTGCCTGCGTCAAAGAGGGTGGCATAGGTCACGGTGACGCCGCCGCTTTTCAGGCCTAGCGCCGTCAGGCCATTGGTGGTGAGGGAATAACTCAGCGGCTCGTCCGCGCCAGTCTGGAACAGCGCGCTGACATTGCCGTTGGCCTGCACGATTTCCCCGGCTACGTCGCCCGTACCACCGGGTATACCATCGCCGGGGCTTGAGTCGGCCGCGCCTTCGAGTACGCCGTCTTCGTCCACTGTACCCGTGAGCAGATTGATCGATGCGGTTGGCGTGTCGTCGTCCACCGTGATCACCAGCCCGTTAGCTGCAGCGGTTACGCTGTCGCCGTCAAAGTCGGTGGCGTTGATGGTCGTGCCAAGGGCAATGCTCAGATCGTTTTCGTTCAGCCCTGCAGCGTGGTCAAGTTGATCCACCAGGGTAAAGGCGTAGGCGCCGGTTGCGGAGTGCAGACTGAAGGTAAACACCGTATTGCCTGCTCCGGCCGAGGCCGTGAGCATCCAGGTGCTGCTGCCCGCGTCAAAGGCGACCCCGTAGGTGACGGCCACGCCGCCGCTCATCAGGCCCAGTGCGGCCATGCCGGTGGTGGTCAGCGAATAGCTCAGCGCCTCATCTGCGCCGGACTGGAACAGGGTGCTGACATTGCCGTTGACCTGCACGATTTCCCCGGCTACATCGCCTGTACCGCCCGCGATGCCATCGCCGGGGCCTGCGTTAGCCGCGCCCTCCAATACACCGTCTTCGTCCACCGTACCGGTGAGCTGGATGATGGAGGCAATCGGTGAATCATCGTTTACGGTAACAATCAGGCCATTGGCCGCCGCCGTCACGCTGTCGCCATCAAAGTCGGTGGCATTGATGGCCGTGCCAAGGGCGATGCTCAGATCGTTTTCATCAAGGCCTGCGGCGTGGTCGAGTTGATCCACCAGGGTAAAGGCATAGGCGCCCGTAGCCGCATTCAGGCTAAAGGTAAACACCGTATTGCCTGCGCCAGCCGAGGCTGTGAGCATCCAGGTATTGCTGCCTGCGTCAAAAGCGACCCCGTAGGTGACGGCCACGCCGCCGCTCATCAGGCCCAGTGCGGCCATGCCATTGGTGGTCAGGGAGTAGCTCAGCGCTTCGTCTGCGCCAGACTGGAACAGGGTACTGACATTGCCGTTGGCCAGCACCGGTTCCCCGGCCACGTCGCCTGTACCGCCTGCGATACCATCACCGGGACCTGCGTTGGCCGCGCCTTCAAGCACGCCGTCTTCGTCCACCGTGCCGGTGAGCTGATTGACCGTGGCGATCGGTGTGTCGTCGTCCACTGTAATCACCAGACCATTGGCGGCTGCCGTAACAGTATCGCCATCAAAATCGGTGGCGTTGATCGCCGTGCCAAGGGCAATGCTCAGATCGTTTTCATCAAGGCCCGCAGCATGGTCGAGCTGATCGACCAGAGTAAAGGCATAAGCCCCCGTTGCTGCGTGCAGGCTGAAGGTGAACACCGTATTACCGGCACCGGCCGAGGCGGTGAGCATCCAGGTGCTGCTGATGGCGTCAAAGGCGACCGCATAGGTCACAGTTACGCCCGCGCTTTTCAGGCCCAGTGCGGCCATGCCATTGGTGGTCAGTGAGTAGCTCAGTGCTTCGTCCGCACCGGAGGCAAACAGGGTGCTGACATTACCGTTGACCAGCACGATTTGCCCGGCCACGTCGCCTGTGCCGCCCGCGATACCGTCGCCGGGCCCAGCGTTAGCCGCGCCCTCCAGCACACCGTCTTCATCCACTGTGCCGGTGAGCTGAGTGATGCTGGCGATCGGGGTGTCGTCATCGACGGTGATCACCAGTTTTTGCGCGGTAGCGGTGACCGAATCACCGTCCTTGTCTGTGACCTTCAGCACGGAACCCAGCTGCAGCTGCAGTTCGTTTTCGCTGTTGTCACCGCCCACTGTATCCGGGTGGTCGAGTTGATCGAGGAGGGTGAAGGTGTAGCTGCCGTCAGAGGTGTTGGTCAGCTCCAGTGTGAACACGGCGCGGTCAGTGGCAGCAACATATTCAGCCCCGGCGCCGACATAACCCCAGAGGGTGTTGCCGATCACGTCGTATTTCACCGCCTCGCCCTTGGAGGCCAAGGCTACCGCAGTTGCGGCGCTGTCAAACACTTGCACACCGGAGGTGTCATTGGACAAGGAGTAGCTTGCCGGAGCATCGGTACCGGATGTGAATACAGTGGCAATAGTGCCTGATGCCGATGCCGGAACCAGCAGACCGGCGTCGCCGACACCGCCATCGATGCCACCGATAAGGCTGTCTTCATCCACCAGTGCGGTTACGGGCAGCCCGGCGGCGGTAGGGCCGTCATCTTCAAAGTTCAGCTGGCTGCCGACTTCCTGAGGTATGGCCACCACATTGGGCAGATGGAAACCGCCGATATCGAAGGTGGAGTTGCCGGTACCGGTGTTTTCAATCACCACGCGATTGTGGGTGCCCTCGACGGTGTATTGCAGGGAGAAGTTGGCTTCAAAGCCGACAATGGTCGCGGTGCGGTCCAGGCCGCCATTGCTGGAGTTGAACGTCACGCTGATGCTACCCACGGTAGTATTGGTGGTCACGCCAACCAGGCCAGCGACGGCCACACCGTTGGCACCGATCACTGTAATGCTGGCGATAAAACCCAGGTCGTCAGCCCCGTTTACCGCGTGGCCATTACCGTCGAGCAGGCCATCGTAGTAGGCCGAGCCGACCTCCAGGCCGGTGTTAAATACGCTGATGGTGGCCGAGCAGGTTTTTGGGGGGGTGGCCTGGGCAATCACAATGGTTGCGCCGCTTGCCGCGAAGAGCCCGCCAAACTGGATATTGCTTTCGCTGGTTGCCTCGCCGTGGGTTAGATCAGGCACGGTATAAAGCGGGTTCGGGTTGCTGATAAAGCTGAAAATCATGCCTTCGCCAGCCTTGATCCCCTGGCTGTTGGTGCCGATGGTGGTAGGGCCGGCACCCTGGCTGGTGTTGACCGTGTCAGCCTGGTTGGAAGGGACTTGATCCGGGTCCATGCCGGTGACAATCAGCCCGGTGGTACTGCCGCCTGCCTTGAACATCAAAAAGCCGTTTTGCCCGGAGGGTAAACCGGCGAAATCAAAGGAAATGTCCTGGCTAGCCGTTACCCAGAGGTGGTTGGTCATGTCGACCAGATCGTCAGGGTTGGCGGTGTCGGGATGCATCAACTGTTCTTGTTGCACCATCCAGACCTTGGCCCCGGTGGTCGTCTGTTCCAGGTAGGCAGCAAACATAATGGTGCCGTTTGGGTCCGCCAGGTCGTCATCGGGTGCCGGGGTAGCGCCTTCACTGCCTGCACGGCCCAGCACAATATTGTTGTTGGTGTCCGTGTACAGAAAGATTTTTGTGCCATCGAGGGTATACAGGCCGCTCCAGTCCGAGCCGCTATTGGCATTGGTCGGATCGCCCAGTGCCTTACCCCCGGCATCGGTGAAGGCCAGGTCGGCGTAGGTGCCGGTAATGGTGATCAGGTCGGCACCGGTGTTGCCGGCGGCACCGGTATAACCGCTCAGCGCCGCATTCTTGACCGGGGTGGCGCCCAGCAGAGCGAACAGACGTGACTCGAACGCAAAAGGCAGGTCGCCGGCGTCATCGGTAGCATTGATGGCCGCGACGGCTATGTCGTTATCGTTGATATCTTCGATATCGGTGGAGGTGGCGGCGTTCTGTAAACCGCCCGTTTCATCGACCGTGATACTGCTGTTCAAGATGATAGCCATGTCTTTCTCCTGGCTGATTCCGGTCACAGAGGCTGACCGTAAGGAATTTTTTGCGACAGAAGTCAACTATGGGGATGCGCGTCAGCTTGCGCATCGGCCGATACTCCCAGATGGTCTGGGAGTATCGGCCTATGCGGGATGGCTAAAGAGGGGGGACTAAGTCAGGAGCTTTTTGGCCTGCTGGCGGTTAGCATTGCGCCTTATAAATACATAAGAAACGGATCGGGCCTTGATCGAGCGACGTCAGTTCAGCACCGGGATGAAGGGCAAAAACCTTCGCTATCTCAAAGACAGCGCCGCTGAGGCGGGCCCCATGGTGCGCACCGGTTTTGTGTTGCTGGAGCACTTCTCGCTGCCGGCCTTTACCCAGGCGCTGGATACCCTCATCACTGCCAATCTGCTGCGTGCCGGTTTGTTTTCCTCGCGCACCTACGGTTTGAGCGACGGCGAAGTGGTCAGCGATCTGGGCCTGGTGATACGCCCCGATGCGCGCATTGATCCGGTGATGATCCACGAGCTGGACCTGCTGGTGATTTGCGGCGGCTACCGCACTGAATTGAAGATCAACGATGAGTTGATCAGTCTACTCAGGGCCGCTGCCCATGCGGGCATCACGTTGGCCGGGCTATGGAACGGCGCCTGGTTTCTTGCCAGTGCCGGGGTGCTCGATGGCTACCGTTGTGCGATCCACCCCGAGCACCGCCCGGCGCTGGCTGAAGTGGCCAAGTCGGCACAGGTCACCAGCGAGCCCTATGTCATTGATCGCGATCGGCTGACGGCCTCCAGCCCTGCCGGAGCCTTCCAGATGGCGCTGGGCTGGATCAAGGGTTTGCATGACAAGGCGCTGGTCGAGGGCATCGAGGATATTCTTGCCTTTGAAGAGTCGCGTTATCGGCGGATCAAACCGGCGGAAAATATCTGCGTCAGCGCGCCGTTGCGTGAAGTGGTCAAGCTAATGGACGCCAACCTTGAAGAACCCCTGGAACTGGAGCAACTGGCCGTCTATGCAGGCCGTTCCCGGCGTCAGCTTGAGCGCCTGTTCAAGGAACAACTGGGCACCACGCCGCAACGCTATTACCTCGAACTGCGCATCACCGAAGCCCGCCGGTTACTGCAGCACACCGAGCTGTCCCAGGTGGACGTGCTGGTGGCGTGCGGGTTTGTCTCGCCCAGCCATTTCAGCAAGTGTTACAGCGCCTATTTCGGCTATCGGCCCTCGAAGGAAATCCGCCTGATCAAATAGCGCTGCCCGGCACGCTGCCGATCTTTGACTATGCTCTTGGCACTTGGTGCGCTGGCCAATGGTCTGGAACGAGGGGTTGGCATGATTTCGGAATGGGAAATGATTGGCCGTTTGCTGCTGGCGGCGCTGCTCGGCAGCTTGATTGGCTTGCAGCGCGAGCATCAGTTCTGGACGGCGGGTTTGCGCACGCACATGCTGGTGGCAACCGGGGCGTGCCTGTTTATGACCGTGTCGGCCTTTGGTTTTCAGCAGGCGCTGACCCAGCCTGGCACACAACTGGACCCTTCGCGGATCGCTGCGCAGATTGTCACTGGCATCGGCTTTCTCGGCGCCGGGTCGATCATGATGCGCGGCGAGGTGATCAAGGGCCTGACCACCGCAGCGAGCCTGTGGGCCGTGGCGGCCATCGGTATGTCGATTGGCGGTGGGTTGTATGTACTGGGGGTGGCTGCGACGGTTCTGATTTTGGCCATTTTGATTGCCATCGGGCCGATTGAGCACCGCTATCGCGATTATATAAAAGTGCATGTGATCAAGCTGGTGGCGCCCATTGGCGTGCTCAATCGCCAGAGTCTTGAGGAATTTTTGGGGAAGGATGCAGTGCGGCTCAAACAGGTGGTGGTTGAGCAGGGGCCGGACATGGGCACCGAGAGCATCACGGTTGAATTTAAAAAAACCAGCCGGGTTGAGACGGCAGAACTGTTGAAGCGGATTTTGACGATCCCGGATGTCAGGGAAGAGCCGGCGCCGCATTGATCGGGCTGGGCTGGGCTGGGCTGGGTCGGTTTAACAGGTGAACCGAGTACATATCCAGTATTCGCGTTTAACTCGGTGGTTCTAACTGGAATTGCGAGTACATATCCAGCGCTTGCGTTTAACTGGAATATTGGTTTCGCCCTTACGGCGAGGCACTTTTGTCAAACAGCCACAAAAGTACCCAAAAAGGCCTTGCCCCATCGTACGGCCCTCGCTGCGCTCAGGTTCCCTCACTCCGGTCCTGCTCCGTGGGCACGCCGCCACGGGCCATCCATGGCCCATCGCGGCTCTCCCGGCATCCATGCCGGTCGACCCACTCCACAGAACCTCCACTCGGCCTCCCGGAGGGC
>NZ_JBUZTQ010000043.1:0-37595 GCF_055408445.1 Pseudomonas sp. B414
AAGTATGCTTTTTCATGGACTCGCCCTCGCTGTCGTTGGCTATTTAGAGTGCCACCGTGGCGCATTGACGCCTCGGCGTGGGCGAGTCCATTCAATTACGCGATATAGAACCGCTCTTTTTTGTCACCCACAAAAAACCGGCCCTCTCAGGCCGGTTTTTTCGAAGCACTCAACTATCAGCGCAGAGTCGGCCCCTGGAAGCCCATCCACATTGCCAATTGCTCAGCCACGCTGGCACCGAGCTTTTTCGAGAAGCGATCGAAAGCCGACTCCTGAACCGTGAAGTCCACCAGGTCTTTGGCACCGATCACATCACGGGCAACCGAACTGGTATTGCCCAGACCGTCGATCAGACCCAGCGGCAGCGCCTGCTGGCCAGTCCAGACCAGCCCGGAGAACAGCTCAGGATGCTCCTTGTCTTTCAGGCGATCACCACGCCCCTGCTTGACGCTGTCAATAAACTGCTGGTGCGTCACATTCAGGACACCCTGCCAGAACTTGGTTTCGTCCGGCTTCTCTGGCTCGAACGGATCCAGGAACGCCTTGTGATCACCCGAGGTGTAGGCACGACGCTGAATACCCAGCTTGTCCATTGCCCCGACAAAGCCGAAGCCCGCCGCCGTCACACCAATCGAGCCCACCAGGCTGGCCTTGTCGGCGTAGATCTGGTCAGCGGCACTGGCAATGTAATAGGCACCCGAGGCCCCCAGATCGGAGATCACCGCATATACCTTGGTATCCGGGTGCAGACCGCGCAAACGGCGAATCTCATCGTACACATAACCCGATTGCACCGGACTGCCGCCCGGGCTGTTGATGCGCAACACCACACCCTTGACCCGAGGATCTGCAAACGCGGCCTGCAGGCTGGTGACCAGATTATCGGCACTGGCCGGCTCTTTATCGGCAATTGGACCACGCACATCGATCAGCGCGGTGTAGCTGGAGCCACCGACAGCACTGCGCTCCATATCCATCAACGGGCTAAACAGCACCAACACCGCAATCAGATAACAGAACATCAGGACTTTGAAGAAAATCCCCCAACGGCGCGCACGGCGCTGCTCCTGGATACCTGCCAACAAGGTTTTTTCCAGCAACTGCCAGCTTTTATCTCCGCCGACAGACGCCTCAGCCGCAGAGGGCGCTTTCCATTGATCAACCATGCACTACCCCAGCAAAGACTTTAATTGACCTGACGATCGAGCCAGGTGCGCAATTCGGGAAAACTGTTTATCGCCAACCGGGGCTCGAACGTCAGCAAGCGCTCCATTGTCTGAGCACCATAGCCTACCGCAACCGAATCGATGCCCGCATTACGCGCCATCAGCAAATCAAAGGAGGCATCGCCCACCATCAATGCCTGATCCGGGCGCACATCGCAATAAGCCAGAATCTGATTAAGCATCAAAGGGTCAGGCTTGCTTGCCGTCTCATCCGCAGCACGGGTGATATCGAAGAACGCTTCCCAGCCGTGAGCCTTGAGCACGCGATCTAGACCGCGTCGAGCCTTGCCCGTGGCGACCGCCAGACGATAACCCTGGGCACGAAACGCCTCAAGCGACTCCCGAACCCCGGCAAACAGCGGCGACGGCTCGGCATCCATGGCGATATAGACGTCAGCATAGTGCTGACGAAAGGCAATCACCTGCTCGGCCGTCATATCGGGATAAAGGGTCAGGATTGCCTCAGGCAAACCCAACCCGATGATTCCCTTGACCGCATGCGCATCGCGCTCAGGACGACCCGAGCGCTGCGCTGCAACCTGCATCGCGATGACGATGCGACCAATGGAGTCGGCCAGGGTGCCGTCCCAGTCGAAAATGAGCAGCTTGTACTCAGTAAGGGACACTCAGTCGCTCCACGGTTTTGGCCCACATTTCATCCACCGGGGCCTGGAATTTCATCTCGCCGCCATCGGGCATCGGCACGGTCAGCATGTACGCATGCAGGAACAGGCGCTTGCCGCCCAGATCGCGGATCTCCTTGGAGAAACCTTCGTCGCCGTATTTGGTATCGCCGGCAATACAATGCCCGGCATGCAGGGTGTGAACACGAATCTGGTGAGTACGACCAGTGATCGGGCGCGCCTCGACCATGGTTGCGAAATCACCGAAGCGGCGCAGCACCTTGAACACGGTAACCGACTCTTTGCCTTCATCTTCGTTGACTTCAACCATGCGCTCACCCGAGCGCAAGTTGCTCTTCATCAGCGGCGCACGCACCTGCTTGATCGAAGCCGCCCAGTTGCCGCGCACCAGGGCCATATACCGCTTGTCGATACCGTCGCCGCGCAGGGCTTCGTGCAAGTGACGCAACATGCTGCGTTTTTTCGCAATCATCAGCAGGCCGGAGGTATCCCGATCCAGGCGATGCACCAGTTCCAGCTCCTTGGCGTCGGGACGCATCTGACGAAAGGCTTCAATCACGCCAAAGGTCAGGCCGCTGCCGCCATGTACGGCGATGCCTGCAGGCTTGTTCAATACAATCAGCGCCTTGTCTTCATAGACAATCGCCGCTTCAAGGCGCAACAGCAAACCTTGCGCCACCGGCACCGGCTCGTCGCGCTCAGGCACGCGAACCGGCGGCACGCGCACGATATCACCGGCCTGCAGCTTGTACTCGGGCTTGATCCGCCCCTTGTTCACGCGCACTTCGCCTTTACGCAAAATGCGGTAAATCAAGGTCTTGGGAACGCCCTTGAGCCGAGCAAGTAGAAAGTTGTCAATGCGTTGGCCGGCATATTCCGGCGAGACCTCAAGCAGCTGGACGCTGGGGGTCGGGGGGGTAGTCGTCGTCATGCCGCGGATGATAACAATTTTTTATGGAATTGAAGCACTTAATCATTGCTGCTATAGTCGCGAACGCCGCCAAAAGCGGCCTGGACAGAGGATTAGCGGTGAACAACCGGCCCTGACCAACGCTCTTGATCAGGACGCGAGGCCGTCCTACGGGGCTTTTGCTGGATACGCAAGACCTGGAGTTGTAACAAGCGCAGGTGACATGAGGCCTGAAGCGAGCCTGGAAAGCAGAGTGCAAACTCGCCTTTTACGCCGACATTCACGGCCAGTTCACAAAGTGCAGTCAGCCTCGGGAATTTCAAGCGAATGCTTCGGAAACATCGCCTTTATTAGCCATGATGCGTGAACTCCCCTTTTGGAGAACACGGTAAATGCCAACCCGCTGCGGATTCTGCGCGCGGCAGCACCCGAATTATCAGGGATACGTGTAGGGTGGAGATGCACAACCGCCGGACTGTGTAGCAATAGGCTTTATCAAGACGCTTCATCTCGTCCACAGCCGCCGGTTGATTCCTCCTCCTGACCAGACTTTTGCTTAAGAGGTGCCTAGGCACCACAGCAAGCAGGAAGCGTAAGTCGCGACTTCGGCCCAAGGGTCGAACCTCGCTGTACACAGGAGTGGCCAACAACTCCTGACGCACCTGACACCGACCATGAGAAGTCGTGTGTGCCGAACGCCGTTTCCGGTAGCCCGGAAACCGACGGTACAACATGAAAAGAATGCTGATTAACGCAACTCAACCTGAAGAGTTGCGCGTTGCACTGGTAGACGGCCAACGCCTCTATGACCTGGACATCGAGTCGGGTGCACGCGAGCAGAAGAAAGCCAACATCTATAAAGGCCGTATTACTCGCATCGAGCCAAGCCTTGAGGCTGCCTTTGTCGATTTTGGCTCTGAGCGCCACGGCTTCCTGCCCCTCAAGGAAATCTCCCGCGAGTACTTCAAGAAAGCCCCCGAAGGCCGCGTAAACATCAAGGACGTCCTGAGCGAAGGCCAGGAAGTTATCGTTCAGGTCGAAAAAGAAGAGCGTGGCAACAAGGGCGCAGCCCTGACCACGTTCATCAGCCTCGCTGGCCGCTACCTGGTACTGATGCCCAACAACCCGCGTGCTGGCGGTATCTCCCGTCGCATCGAAGGTGAAGAGCGCAACGAACTGCGTGAAGCGCTGAACGGCCTGATCGCCCCTGCTGACATGGGCTTGATCGTACGTACTGCCGGCCTTGGCCGCAGCAGCGAAGAAATGCAGTGGGACCTCGACTACCTGCTGCAGTTGTGGACCGCCATTAAAGAAGCCTCGCTGGATCGCGCCGCGCCATTCCTGATCTACCAGGAAAGCAACGTGATCATCCGCGCCATCCGCGACTACCTGCGCCAGGACATCGGCGAAGTGCTGATCGACAGCGTTGAAGCCCAGGACGAAGCCCTGACCTTCATCCGCCAGGTAATGCCGCAGTACGCCAGCAAAATCAAACTCTACGAAGACAGCGTTCCGCTGTTCAATCGTTTCCAGATCGAAAGCCAGATCGAGACCGCGTTCCAGCGCGTCGTTGAACTGCCTTCCGGCGGCTCCATCGTTATCGACCCTACCGAAGCCCTGGTGTCCATCGACATCAACTCGGCCCGCGCTACCAAAGGCAGCGATATCGAAGAAACCGCACTGCAGACCAACCTTGAAGCAGCCGAAGAAATCGCCCGTCAGTTGCGCCTGCGCGACATCGGCGGCCTGATCGTCATCGACTTCATCGACATGACCCCTGCCAAGAACCAGCGCGCCGTGGAAGAAAAAGTCCGCGAATGCCTGGAAGCAGACCGCGCCCGCGTACAAGTGGGCCGCATCTCGCGCTTCGGCCTGCTGGAAATGTCCCGTCAGCGCCTGCGTCCATCCCTGGGCGAAAGCAGCGGCATCGTTTGCCCACGCTGCAACGGCACCGGCATCATCCGTGATGTTGAATCGCTGTCGCTGGCCATCCTGCGCCTGATCGAAGAAGAAGCCCTGAAAGACCGTACTGCCGAAGTACGCGCCCAGGTGCCAATCCCGGTTGCTGCGTTCCTGCTCAACGAAAAACGCAACTCGATCACAAAGATCGAACTGCGCACCCGCGCGCGCATCGTTATTCTGCCGAACGACCACCTCGAAACGCCGCACTTCGAAGTTCAGCGTCTGCGTGATGACAGCCCGGAAGCCCACACCAACCAGTCCAGCTACGAAATCGCTGCTGCTGCCGCTGAAGTGGAAGAAGTTCAACCGGCTGCCGCTACCCGCACCCTGGTTCGCCAGGAAGCTGCCGTTAAAACTGCACCGCCACGCACCTCGGCACCGGTTCCGACCGAAGCCGCTGCTGCTGCCGCACCTGCTCCTGCGCCAGCCGCTACCATCGCCGAGCCAAGCCTGTTCAAAGGCCTGGTCAAGTCGCTGGTAAGTCTGTTCGCCTCCAAGGAAGAGCCTGCTGCTCCGGTAGTTGCCGAGAAACCGGCAACCCCTGAGCGCCCTGCGCGCAACGAAGAGCGTCGCAACGGCCGCCAGCAAAGCCGTAACCGCAACGGTCGCCGTGACGAAGAGCGTAAGCCGCGCGAAGAGCGTGCTCCACGTGAAGAACGTGCTGCTCGTGAACCACGCGAAGAGCGCAGCCCACGCGAAGAAACGCCGGTTGTGGCTCAAGCCCCTCGCGAAGAGCGCGCACCGCGTCCACCTCGTGAAGAGCGAGCACCACGCGCCCCACGTGAAGACCGCAAGCCTCGTGGCGAACGCGAAGAACGCGTACGTGAACTGCGCGAGCCTCTGGATGCAGCGCCTGCCGTTGCTGCTGCCACCGCAGCCGTAGCTGAAGAGCGTGCACCACGCCCACCGCGTGAAGAACGTCAGCCACGCGCCCCTCGCGAAGAACGTGCACCACGCGAAGAGCAGGTTGTAGCCGCTGCTGAAGACGAAGAAGTCCTGAACGCTGAAGAGCAGTCCCAGGACGAGACACAGGACAACGCCGAAGGCGATCGTCCACGTCGTCGCTCCCGTGGCCAGCGTCGTCGCAGCAACCGTCGCGAACGTCAACGTGATGCCAACGGCAACGTGATTGAAGGTTCGGAAGAGAACGGCGAAGAAGGCAACAGCCAGAACGCGCCTGCAACCCCATCAGAAGTAGCCGCTGCCGTGGCCGTGACTGAAGTCGTTGCCAGCCAGGTTATCAGCGCTCCAGCTGAAGCCCAGGCTCACCATCAAGCAGAACGTGCCACTGAAGCGACTCAGGAATCGGCCCCGACTGAAACCGTAGCCGTCGTTGAAGCGGACAAGGAAGTGGTTGCTGTTGAAGCACCTGCTGCCCCGGCACCTGTTGTTGAGGCCGCTCCTGTAGAAGTAGCCGTTGCCGAAACCCCGGCAGCAGAAGCCCCGGTTGTGGAAGCAGTGACTCCGATCGAAGCAGTCAAAGCGCCTGAAGTTGAGGTTGCACCGGTTCAAGAAGCACAACCTGAAGTTCAGGTAGTTGCCGAGCCAGTTGCCGCTGCTCCAGAGCCAGTGATCGAAACCGTGGCAGAAGCGCCAGTGGTCGAGACTCCGGTTATCGAAAAAGCACCGCAGCCTGTCAAGGAAGCCCGCTTTGTCCGCGAGCCAGTTGCAGAGCCTGCCACTGTTGAGGCCACACCAGAGCCAGTGGCTGCAGCAGAGCCTGCAGCCACTGAAGTGGTAGCCGCTGAAGCCGTGGTCGAAGCTGCAGTGATCGCACAGCCAGCTCCGGTTGAAGCTGTTGTCGCAACTGAAGTGGTTGAGGTAGTGGTTGCAGCAGCTCCGGCTGCCAGCGCCCCAAGCAACGGTCGCGCGCCTAATGACCCGCGTGAAGTGCGTCGCCGCAAGCGTGAAGAGGCAGCTGCTGCAGCCGCCGCTGCCGCTCAGGCACCTGCACACGAAGCTGTAGCCCAGGAAAAGGAGCACGAGGATAAACCCCTCGCCTAATTCCCAAGGCCACTAAAAAGCCCCGCCAGTTCTGAACTGGCGGGGCTTTTTTATACTTGAGTTACGCAATTATCAAAAAGGCCAGAACGAGCGACGACCTTTTTCCAGCTCACCGCGACACTGGCCAAGCTGCGCACCATAGGTTTTGGACTGCTGCTCGACTTTACGCGCCACTTGCATCAACCAGGGTTTGGCACGATACGTATTGCGACTGTAGCCACCCCTGCCCTCGTGATACGCCAGGTACTGGTTGTAGGTATCCCACTTGGAGATTCCCAGTTGTCGCTGGGTTCCGGCGGTGTACCAACCGATAAACATGATGGTGTCAGCAAAGTTGTCGCGCGAGCCGGAGCTGCCCATGCTGCTTTCAAAGTCACGCCATGCCGGCGGCTGAGCCTGTGCATAACCGTAGGACGGGCTGACCCTGCCCCACGGGATAACCCACAAAAGGTAATCGCGAGGCGGCAGTGCATCGGCGACGAAACTGCTTTCCTGCTTCATGATTGCCATCGCAACATGCACAGGCGTGCCCCAGCGCTCCTGCATCGCTACCGAGTCTTTGTACCAGGCCGGGTATTGACGATAGATATTGCACAGATTGTTTTGGTCTTTGGGCGGGGCAGTGACACAACCGGTCAACGTCACCAGTGCCAACGCCAGCGCCGCTGCCGGTAATTGCTTCATTGAGTGTCCAGACTGCTAGTACAGGTTGGGTTCCATCTCCAGCTGCACTGCGAAGCGCTGCTGGATATCTGCCTGAATGCGCTGGGCAAGGGCCAACAGCTGCAGACCGGTAGCCGATCCATAGTTGACCAGCACCAGCGACTGCAAACGATGCACCCCGGCATCCGCCTCGCGAAAACCTTTCCAGCCCGCCGCTTCAATCAACCAGCCTGCCGCCAGTTTGACCTGACCGTCCGCTTGCGGATAACCAATCAGGCCGGGATGGGTCGATTTCAGCTCGGCTGCCAGCACCGCCGAGACCAGCGGATTCTTGAAGAAGCTGCCAGCATTGCCCAGCACCGCAGGGTCCGGCAGTTTTTCGCTACGAATACTGCAAATCGCCCGGCTTACATCGCTGGCCGTCGGCTGTTCAATGCCCTGTTCGACCAGGCGTTGACGCACCGGGCCGTATTCCAGATGCAAGTGCACAGCCCGGCTCAGGGCAAAGCGCACCCGCAGAATCAACCAGCGCCCGGCCTGCTGCTTGAACAGGCTGTCACGGTAGGCAAAGTTGCACTCGGCCAGGCTGAACTCGCGCAGCTCGCCGGTTTGCCGGTCGAGGGCGGTCAGGCCAGCGAATACATCCTTGATCTCGACACCGTAGGCGCCAATGTTCTGCATCGGTGCAGCCCCTACGGTGCCTGGGATCAAGCTGAGGTTTTCCAGCCCCGACAGGCCTTGCTCCAGAGTCCACAGCACAAAGGCGTGCCAGACCTCGCCCGCCTCGGCCTCGACCACCACCCGCTCGCCGTCATCTTCCAGCAAGCGGATGCCGCGACTGGCCATGCGCAAAACCAGAGCAGCAACGTCGCCGGTCAACAGCAGATTGCTGCCACCGCCTATCACCAGCAACGGCAGCTTGTGCTCTACCGCACACAGCAACGCCTCATGTACATCGGCATCGTTATGGGCCTGGGCAAACAGGCTCGCCTTCACATCCACGCCAAAGCTGTTGTAGGGCTTGAGCGACGCATTGACTTGCATGTCCAGACTCATGACTCCAGCAACCGCCGAACACGCTCAAGGTCTTCTGCGGTATCCACACCGGCCGGCGGAGCTTCAAGCACGTCAGCCACATGAATGCGCACGCCATGCCACAGCGCTCGAAGCTGTTCGAGGCGCTCGGTATTTTCCAGCCAGCAAGGGCCCCAACTGACGAAGTCATGCAGGAAGCCCGCGCGATAGGCATAGATGCCGATATGGCGACGATAAGGCACACCTGCTGGCAATGCGTCCGGGTGTACGGCGAAGTCATCCCGCGCCCAGGGCAACGTAGCCCGACTGAAGGTCAGCGCCAGGCCGTTGATATCGCTGACCACCTTGACCACATTCGGATTGAACAGGGTCTCGACATCATCGATCGGCTCGGCCAGGGTAGCCATGCTCGCTTCGCTGTGGGCGGCCAGGTTGACAGCTACCTGATCGATCACCCGCGGTGGAATCATGGGCTCGTCCCCCTGCACATTGACCACGATGGCATCGCTGGCCAGGCCCAGTTGCGTGGCCACTTCAGCCAGACGGTCAGTACCCGACTCATGATCGGCACGGGTCAGCAGCACCTCGGCACCGAACGCCTTGCAGGCCTCGACAATGCGCGCATCGTCGGTGGCAACCACCACTCGCTGGGCGCTGCTTTTACAGGCCTGCTCCCAGACATGCTGGACCATCGGCTTGCCGGCGATCATTTGCAGCGGCTTGCCGGGCAAACGGGTCGAGGCAAAGCGCGACGGGATAACGACGGTAAAAACCGGGATCATTTATCCAGACGCTCTTCGGCAGTAAGGGTGCGGGCTTCGGTTTCCAGCATTACCGGAATGCCATCACGGATCGGGTAAGCCAGGCCTGCGCCCTTGCTGATCAGTTCGGTCTTGTCGGCGCTGAGCTTGAGCGGGCCTTTGCAAACAGGGCAGGCGAGGATATCGAGCAGCTTGGTGTCCATAAATGTTCCCCTTGAGATGAGTTAGGGTAAAAGACGATCAGGTAAAAGACGCAGCAATTGTTGCTCAAACCACTGCACAAAGGCCGCGGACGGCACTGCGTCAACCGCCAGATACCACCAGTCAGGTGACGCGAAGTCACGGCACTTCACCGCGTCTTTTTCGGTCATGACTACGGGTAATGGCGGCGAGAAATTCAACAGTTCAGCGCTATAAGGCGCGTGGTCGGCAAAAGCATGGGCAATTGGCCGCCAGTGTAGCGTTTCAAGGGTCGTGAAGAAACGCTGAGGGTTACCGATCCCGGCCACCGCATGCAGCGCTTGCCCAGCAGGAAAAAAGTCCAGCGCCTTACGCTCACCGCTGACCAGATTGACCAGTGCAGTGGGCTGCAATACAAAGGCAAAACCGCCCTGGGGATCACTGGCAGCGCCGTTGTACAACACGGCATCGACACTCTGCAGGCGCTCGGCCGGCTCACGCAGCGGCCCGGCAGGCAGGCAGCGGCCATTACCCAGGCCCCTGGCATTGTCGATCAGCACCAGTTCCAGATCTCGCGCCAGGCGGTAGTGCTGCAAGCCGTCGTCCGACAGGATCAGGTCCAGCGGCTCGCTGGCCAGCAAGGCCTGGACCGCACGGCTGCGGTCGGGGTCGATCATCAGGGGCACACCGGTACGCTGCACGATCAGCAAGGGCTCGTCCCCCGCCTGCGTGGCACTCTGCTCAGCGCTTACGCGCCACGGCAGTTGCGGCGGCTTGGCGCCGTAGCCGCGACTGACCACACCGACCCGCAGGCCATTGCGCTGGCAATGCTCGATCAGCCACAGGATCAATGGCGTCTTGCCTGTACCGCCGACCGTGATATTACCCACCACGACCAACGGTACCGCAGGGCGGTAGATCTCACCCGCACCGGCGACAAAACGCGCCCGCTTGCGCTCCACTACCCGGCGATACAGGCACTCAAGTGGACGCAACAAGCCCAGCAGCGGGTGCCCGGTGTACCAGGCACGCAGTAAACGATCGGACATGGCCATCAGGGAGTCGTCTGCGCCTCAACGGTGGTCATGCGCAAATGCGTGAAACCAAGCTTGCCGGCCGCATCCATCGCGGTAATGACCGCCTGGTGTTGGGTTTTGCCATCGGCACTGATGGACAGTGGCAAGCGGGTATCACCGCCGGACTCTTTCTGCAGCGCCTCCATCAGGCTTGCCAGATCGTTCTTGGGCAACAACTGGTTATTGACCGAAAATACCCCGTCAGCACTGATGGCGATATCCAGCTGCTTGCTGTTCTGCTCTTCGCTGGGCGAGCCGCTGACGGCCTCGGGCAAATCGACGCGCAACTGGGTTTCGCGGGTAAAGGTGGTGGTCACAACAAAAAACAGCAACAGGATAAACACCACGTCAATCAATGACGCGAGGTTGATATCCACCGTTTCCCGGGGCTTGCGGCGAAATTTCACGCTTTGCTCCCGACCATGTCGACTTCGCGGTCGCCCTGCACCACTTCAACCAGTTTGATCGCTTCTTGCTCCATGCCGACCACCAGATCATCGACGCGACGCTGCAGGAAACGATGGAAGAACACCGCAGGAATACCCACCATCAGGCCGGCAGCCGTGGTGATCAGAGCCTTGGAAATACCGCCCGCCAGCACGGCGGCATTGCTGGTCATGCCCGAGCCCATAAATGAACTGAAGATATCGATCATGCCCAGTACGGTACCCAGCAGCCCCAACAGAGGCGCCATCGCAGCAATCGTGCCCAAGATATTGAGGTAGCGCTCAAGCTCGTGGATTACTCGGGCGGCGGCCTCTTCGATGCACTCTTTCATGATCTCGCGACCATGCCTGGAGTTGGCCAGGCCCGCAGCGAGGATTTCCCCCAGAGGCGAGTCGGCGCGCAGTTGCTTGAGTTTTTCCTTGTCCATCTGCTTGTCTTTGATCCAGACCCAGACCTGGCCGAGCAGATGCTCCGGGGTCACGCGGCTGGCACGCAGGGTCCACAGGCGCTCGGCGATAATGCCCAGCGCGGCAACAGAGCTCAGAATGATCGGCAGCATCATCCAGCCGCCGGATTTGACCAGTTCCCACACAGTGACAATCCCCTCGAAAAAGTGCGCCACTCTACCACAGGATTGCCTGCGACCTTGAGCGGAGCAACGGCCTCGGCACTTGCGGGAGCGGGCTTGCTCGCGATGGGATCAGCGCAGTTTTACATACATACCGCCTGCATCGCGGGCAAGCCCGCTCCCACACCTGTCAGCCAGGGCTGCTGCGCCAAAACCGCCATTGGTCGCGCATGCCTTGCGCCTCGCCAAACCCACCAAGACGAAACCTTATGGCCCCCTGCTCCGCGCTATCGAGCACCTGTACACCCAAAGCCTTATACCGTGCAATGACTTGAGGATGGGGATGCCCATACGCATTGCCGTGGCCACGGGAGATCAACACCCTGTCCGGAGCTAGCGCCTTGAGCAACACCATCGATGACGAGGTACGGCTGCCGTGATGCGGCGCCTGCAGCCACTGCGTCGGGACTGCCAACGGGCTGCGCACAAAGTCCCGCTCTGCGTGCGCATCAATATCCCCCGTCAGCAGCAGCCGTTCGTCGTTGGCTTGCACCTGCAACACGCAGGACTTTTGATTGCTGTCGCTCGCCCCCGGCCACCGCCAGAGTGAAAATCTCACGCCATCCCATTCCCACGTCTCCCCGCTGACACAGGGTTGCGCGCGTAATTGCTCAGGCAAACCCGGTACATCACCGCCGACTACTCGCGCCACACTGAACCCCCGCTGCACCGCCAGCGCACCACCGGCATGATCCGAATCGGCGTGGCTGAGCAGCATCAAATCCAGCTTACCCACCCCCAAAGAACGCAAAACAGGCACCACCACCCGCTCCCCCTGATCCAAATTCCCAAACTTGGGGCCTGCGTCGTATAGAAGGGTGTGATTGCGGGTACGCAAAGCAATCGCCAGACCCTGACCGACATCCAGTTGCAGCACCTCGACCTGACCGTGGGGGATCTGTTCGCGGGGCACAAATACCGCCAGCAGTACCAGCGGCCAGCCCAACGGCCGTAACACAAACCCGGCGGGCAACAAGAGGATCACTGCCCCGGCGGCACTCAACAGCCAAATATAAAACGGCACCGATTCGGGCAACCAGGGGGTGACCACACCGGCCAGCAGGCTCAACCCTTGAACCAGCAAATCGATCAGTCCACCCGACACCCACAACAGCTTTTCCCCCAGCCAGGGCACAGGCAGCAACAAGGTCCCCAGCAGTGCGGTGGGCAGCACTGCAAGGCTGATCCAGGGCACCGCCACCAGATTGGCCAATGGCCCGGTCAGGCTGATGGGCAAATCGAGGATCCACAGCATCGGAAACAAACCCAGAGCGATCAGGCCCTGGGGGCGCAGCCACATGGCCCGCCAGCCCCACGCGCCCAAACGGCCGCTGAAGGTAAAGAGCAGCACCGCTACTGCACTGAAGGACAACCAGAAGCCTGCGCGCAAACTCGCCAGAGGCTCGACGATCAGCACCGCATTGAGCGCCAGAATAAAGGGCAGCCATACTCCCAGATGGCGAAACCACAAGCGCCAGGCCAGCACCAGGCCGAGCATTACGCAGGCGCGCTGCACCGGCACCTCAAAACCCGCCAGCAGGCCGTACCCCGTGGCCCCCACGAATGCCAGAGCACAAGCCCAGGGCAACCACGGGAAAAATCGTGGCCACAGACCATAACGCGCCAGCAGAGCAATAAAGCCGTAGATCAAGCCAGCCAACAGACCAATATGCTGGCCCGAGATCACCAGCAAATGCACCGTCCCGGTCGCTTGCAGCAGCGTCCAGTCGTCGCGGCTCAGGCCCGAGCCGTCCCCCATGACCAGCGCTGCCAGCCACGCTGCCCGGCCATTGGCATCAACACGCAACAGTCGCTGGCGCAAGCCGTCACGCCAGGCGTGGCTGGCTTTAGCCTGTAACTGCCCCTGTTTAACCGTGCCCGTGGCACCAATACGCTGCGCCAGCAACCAGGCCTCAAAATCAAACCCTTGCGGATTGAGCAACCCCTTGGGCTTCTTGAGTTTGACCAGCAGCCGCCAGCGCTCGCCGCTGTTTACCGACGGCCCGCCATACCAGCTCAGCCTGATGGTCGCGGGCAAAGGGCCGTGACGCGACTTCGCCCCCTGCAATTCAAAGCGAACGGAGTTTTCACCCTGTTGCGGCAACCCGATCACACGCCCTTCAACCCAAAACGTGCGCCCATCAAAGGAATCCGCCAGACGGTCATCCAGCGCCCTTTGCCCCTGAACGCAGGCCCAAGCCAGTCCAAGTATAAAAAGCCCGACCGGCCAGGCGCGTGAAGCCAATAGCAAAACCGCCGCTGCCAACATCAGCAGCAACCAACCTGCAGAGGGTAAAACCGGTAAAAATCGCAGCGTAATCAGGCCAGCTGCCAGCGCAAACATCCCTGTGTACATGCCTATACTCAACTTATCCCTTTAACTCGGATTAGCCGGGATCGGGAAGCTGCGCTTAAGAAATTGTCACAAAGTCTGAATAGGCATCCTGTCGAATTTGGGCATACTGCCCCCTCGACCTAGGGAGAGGCCCATGCCACGGCGTTTAATCAAACGTTTCATGCCAGATCCGGCCCTGATCAGGGAACACAAGTCCTTACGATTCTTGGGCACCTTGCTGCATGATCCCAACCTCTGGCACCTCAATCGTCACTCCGTGGCACGGGCGATGGCGGTGGGCATTTTTGCAGCTTTTATCCCCATGCCATTCCAGATGCTGCTGGCCGCTTTTCTGGCGATAAACGTACGCAGCAATATGCCAATATCCGTGGGCCTGGTATGGCTGACCAATCCGATCACCATGCCCCCGGTGTTTTATTGCACCTACAAGCTGGGTGCCTGGCTGATGAACGTACCGGCACGCACCCTGCCAGACGAATTGACCTGGGAATGGATCAGCGGTCAGCTGTCTACCGTGTGGCAGCCGTTCCTGCTGGGCTCAGTGGTCTGCGGCGTGGTGCTGGGAGCGCTGGCCTATTGCCTGACCATGCTCTATTGGCGCTGGTGGGTCAGTCGCAAATGGAAGGGCCGCAAAAACAAGCGCCCATAAGAAAGGCCCCAAAAGGGGCCTTTCTTATGGGTGGCACTTCACCTGTAGATCTGTGGGAGCGGGCCCCACATTGAAAAATTACTGGCGCATCCCCCGCCCGCTGACCAGCAGCTTGGCGCAGCCGAAGTACAGCACGATGGTAGCTACCACCATAAAGGTCAGGGCTACGCTGATCTTGATGTCCGACACCCCAAGAATGCCGTAACGGAAAGCGTTGACCATATGCAGCACCGGGTTGGCCAGCGATACGCTCTGCCAGAACGGCGGCAGCAGCGTGATCGAGTAGAACACCCCGCCCAGGTACGTCAGCGGCGTCAGCACGAAGGTCGGGATAATCGAAATATCGTCGAAGTTACGTGCAAATACGGCGTTGATAAACCCCAGCAGCGAGAAGATCGTAGCGGTCAGCACCACCACCACAATGGTCAGGCCCAGGTGATGTACCTGCAGATGGGTAAAAAACAGCGACAGCAGGGTCACGATCAACCCCACGATCAGGCCACGCAAGATCCCGCCCACGGTAAAACCGATCAGGATGGTGTGCGGCGAAACCGGCGAGACCATCAGCTCTTCGATCGAGCGCTGGAACTTGGCACCAAAGAAGCTCGACACCACGTTACCGTAGGAGTTAGTGATCACCGACATCATGATCAGGCCCGGCACGATGTACTCCATATAGGTGAAACCACCCATATCGCCGATTTGCCGACCAATCAGGTTACCGAAGATCACAAAGTACAGAACCATGGTGATCGCCGGCGGCAGCAGGGTCTGCGGCCAGATCCGCATAAAGCGGCGGACTTCACGGTAAACAATGGTGTTAAGGGCTATCAGGTTGGGGCGCAGCTCCGTACTCATACCGCCACCTTCGCCAGGTTTTTCTCGACCAACGACACGAACAGCTCCTCAAGGCGATTGGTTTTGTTACGCAAGCTCACCACTTCGATGTGCTGTGCGGCCAGTTGCGTAAACAGGCCGGTGATACCCACAACCTTGTCCACTTGCACTTCCAGCGTAGTGGCATCGAGCAACTGGCTCGGATAACCGATCAAATGCGGTGGCACCTGCAACGGGTATTTCAAGTCGAGCAAAAAGGTTTCAACATGCAGTTGGCCAAGCAACTGGCGCATGCTGGTGTTTTCGACAATGGTGCCGTGATCGATGATGCCGATATTGCGGCACAGCTGCTCAGCCTCTTCCAGATAATGGGTGGTGAGGATGATGGTGGTGCCCTGCTCGTTCAGCCCGGTGAGGAAGGTCCACATCGAGCGGCGCAGTTCGATATCCACACCTGCAGTCGGTTCATCGAGAATCAACAGACGTGGTTCGTGCACCAGGGCACGGGCAATCATCAGGCGACGCTTCATGCCACCGGACAACGAGCGCGAAGGCGTGTCGCGCTTGTCCCAAAGCCCCAACTGGGTCAGGTACTTTTCGGCGCGTTCCTTGGCGACTTTCGCCGGAATCCCGTAGTAACCCGCCTGGGTCACGACGATATCGAAGGTCTTTTCAAACTGGTTAAAGTTGAATTCCTGTGGCACCACGCCAATCGAGCGCTTAAGGGCTGCCGGATTGCGATCAAGATCATGACCAAAGATATTCACCGTACCGCCGGATTTGTTGACCAGGGTCGAGAGAATGCCGATGGTGGTGGATTTGCCAGCGCCGTTGGGGCCGAGCAGGGCAAAAAAGTCACCTTCGGCAACATCCAGATCGATACCACTCAGGGCCTGGAAACCGTTGCCGTAGGTTTTGGTTAGCTGCCGTATGGACAGAGCGGAACTCATATTGGATTACGCACCAAGATGGGGAAAGGGGAGGTATTAATAAGGGCGAACCGCCTGTAGGACAAGTCCGACAAGGCCCTATGGTGCTTGGCCTCGTCGCACAAGTACAGTCGCCCGTATTAATAGTGGCTATTAAGTCAACGCAGTCATCACAGCATTCCGGTAGGCCGGACGCTGCTTCAGGCGCTCATACCAGGCACTCAGATGCGGCAACGGCGGGCGTTCGATAGGCATTTCAAACCAGGCATAGATAAACGATCCCAGCGGTATATCGCCCATGCCGATTTCATCACCGGACAAGTAGGGTTTATCTGCCAGTGCCCGATCAACAATGGTCAACAACTCAGCGCTGGCTTTGATTGCGGCGTTAATGGCCACCCAGTCCTGCTGTTCGGCAGGTGTACGCAATACACCCCAGAACACCGTGCGAAATACCCCGGCAAAGGTGGTGCTGGTCCAGTCCATCCACTTGTCGGCCTGCGCCCGAACACGGGCATCGGTCGGATACCAGGACGTATCCGAGCCGTATCTAGCAGTCAGATAACGCACGATGGTGTTCGATTCCCACAGCACAAAGCCGTCATCTTCTTCAATCACCGGCACCTGGCCATTTGGGTTCAACGCCCGATACTCAGGGCTGTTAACCACTCCAAATGCACCGCCCGCCTCTACCCGGCTATACGGTAACGCCAACTCTTCGACACACCACAACGCCTTGCGCACGTTGGACGAATTCTTGCGACCCCACACTTTCAGCATGATCTGGCTCCTGATTGATAGACGCCGGGGCAGTCTACGCCGGGATGCCGAACTCCGTCTGCAACGCAAGGTCACTATCCTTATAACCCTTGGCGAAAGTTGCGACTAAGCTCACAAGGGTGCATGCCCCTTGGTTTCATGGAGGATTGAATATGCTGTTGTTGTGGATACTGGTTCTGATTGTCGGCCTTGCCTATATGGCTCACCGGCGCATCGCCCCGCTGACGATCATTGCCGTGGTGGCGGTTTATCTGCTGGCAATGGGTGTGATCGGCCATGTGCCGGGCTGGTTGCTGGCCATCCTCTGGCTGCTGCTGGCAGCGCCAACCGCCCTGCTGCTGTTGCCTGACCTGCGGCGCAAAGTGTTTACCGCCCCGCTGTTCAACTGGTTTCAAAAGACACTGCCACCGATGTCGCAAACCGAACGTGATGCCATCGACGCGGGCACAGTGTGGTGGGATGGCCAGCTCTTCAGCGGCCGCCCCGACTGGAACCAGCTGCTGGCCTACCCCAAGGCCCAGCTCACCGAAGAAGAACAGGCCTTTATCGATGGCCCCACCGAAGAGCTGTGTGCCATGGTCAGTGACTGGGAAATCGGTCAGGCCATGGATCTGCCACCGCGCGCCTGGGCGCATATCAAGGAACATGGCTTTTTTGCCCTGATCATCCCCAAAGCCTATGGCGGCAAAGGTTTCTCAGCCTATGCCCACTCCCAGGTGGCGATGAAGCTGGCCACCCGCAGCGGTGATCTGGCCTCGACCGTAATGGTGCCCAACTCACTGGGCCCGGCAGAACTGCTGCTGCACTACGGCACAGACGAACAGCGTGACCATTACCTACCACGTCTGGCCCGGGGCGATGACATCCCCTGCTTTGCCCTCACCGGTCCCCTGGCGGGCTCGGATGCAGGCGCAATGCCCGACAGCGGAATCATCTGCAAAGGCCAGTGGCAGGGTGAAGAAGTCATTGGCCTGCGCCTGAACTGGGAAAAACGCTATATCACCCTCGGCCCCGTCGCCACCCTGCTGGGCCTGGCGTTCAAGGCTTATGACCCCGAGCACCTGCTGGGCGACAAGGAAGACCTGGGCATCAGCCTGGCGCTGATCCCCACCGACACTCCCGGTGTCGAGATCGGCCGCCGCCACCTGCCTTTGGGCGCGGCCTTTATGAATGGCCCGAACTCGGGCAAAGACGTGTTTATCCCCCTGGACTATCTGATCGGTGGCCAGGAAATGCTCGGCAAGGGCTGGATGATGCTGATGAACTGCCTGTCGGTCGGGCGCTCGATTTCGTTGCCGGCAGTCGGCACCGGGGCGGCCAAGTTCACCAGCCTGGTCACCGGGCAATACGCCCAGGTGCGTGAGCAATTCAATGTGCCTTTGGCCGCCTTCGAGGGCATTCAGGAAGCCCTGGCACGTATCGGCGGCAACGCCTGGCTGATGGACAGCGCGCGCATGCTCACCGCCAACGCGGTGGATCTGGGGGAAAAACCCTCGGTGCTATCGGCGATTCTCAAGTACCACCTCACCGAGCGCGGCCGCGAATGCATCAGCCACGCCATGGACGTGCACGGCGGCAAGGGCATCATCATGGGGCCCAACAATTACCTTGGCCGCAACTGGCAGGGCGCGCCGATCTTTATCACCGTGGAAGGCGCGAATATCCTGTCGCGCAACCTGATGATCTTCGGTCAGGGCGCCATCCGCTGCCATCCCTTTGTCCTCAAGGAAATGGCCCTGGCCGCACGCGAGGACAAAGAACAGGCACTGGTAGAATTCGACGATCTGCTGCTCAAACACATTCGTTTTGCGATCAGCAACATGGCCAGCACCTTTGTCTTGAACCTGGGTCTTGGCCGTTTTGAACATGCGCCAGGCAACCCCCTCAGTCAGGGCTACTTCCGTGCCCTGAACCGCCAGGCGGCAGCCTTTGCCCTGCTGGCCGACCTGAGCATGATGCTGCTGGGCGGCGAGCTGAAACGCCGCGAGCGCCTGTCGGCGCGCCTGGGTGATGTGCTCAGTCATATGTACCTGGCCAGCGCCGCGCTCAAGCGTTATCACGACCTGGACTCCCCCGAACACCTCAACCCGCTGTTCAAATGGGCCATGGAGGAAAGCCTGGGCAAAGCCGAACATGCCCTTGATGAACTGCTGAAAAACTTCCCGAGCCGCCCTCTGGGCTGCTTGCTGCGGGTCGTGGTGTTCCCGTTTGGCCGACGTCATACCGGGCCATCGGATGCACTGGATGCCGAAGTCGCTGCGGTACTGGGCCGCGCCAAAGGCGACCCGACCCTTGAGGCGGTGCTCGCGGGTTGCTATCGCCCGCAATCGCCGGACGACGCCGTGGGCGCCCTGCAACATGCCAGCGACCTGCTCAACGAGGCGCATCCGCTGCACAAGAAACTGCGCGAAGCGCTCAAAAGTGGCCAGCTAAACCCGGCCGCCGGAGAGTCTTCCATCGATGCAGCCTTGCAAGCGGGTATTCTGCAACCGGCCGAAGCTGACACCTTGCGCACCGCCGAAGCGGCGCGACGCAAGGTGATTGATGTGGATGACTTCTCCAAGGAAGAGCTCAGCCACAGCGAAGGAAAGATACGCTGACAGGACAACGGGCGCCGGGGGCTTTATACTCCCGCGCCCGTTTTGCCCAAGAGGACACCCGCTAATGGCCACCAACGATCTGAACCACAACCTTGTCTTGCTCGACATTCTGCGCAGCATCCTGGTTGCTGTCGGTGATGCTGAGCAGATCCCCGAGGAAAGCCATGCGCTGTTTCTGGAACGCTTTGACGACATGCGCAGCTCGCTGCCGGTAGACCCGATCAACAGCCAGTACCTGGGCCAGGACATCATGTGCCAGGTTATCGAGCGCTACCCGCAAATCGCCCACCTGGTGCCCCGTGACCTGCTGTGGTACTTCGGCGGTGCATGCTTCAACTTCCTCTCCGATGAGGAACTGGACATGTATGAGGCACTGGAAGAGCGTCGTCACGAAGCCGAGCAGAACGACGAGCCGTTCGACTGGAACCAGGAAAAACAGCTGATGGCCTTGCCGGTCTCGGAAGATAGCCCCAAGCACTGATTGCCACGCTGAATATTCAAGGCCCGCCCGGTTTAGCCGCGCGGGCCTTTTTTTGATTAGACGCAAAACCCTGCGCCAACTGCTACGGGATTTTGTACGTACTCAGGGTCGGCTCTTGTGCCATCCGCTCAACCAGAAAATCAATAAATACACGTATCTTTGGCGGCAGATAGCGCGAAGGTGCATGCAGCAGCCAGGCCCCGCCATGGTATGAAGCAATAAAACTCCACTCTGGCAGCACTTGCACGACCTGCCCCTGCTCCAGCGCCTGCCGCGCGGTGAAATACGGCAGGCTGCCAATCCCTATGCCCTGCAATACGGCATCCAGCCGCACGCCAGTGTGATTGGCCGCATAACGTCCGCTTACACCAACCGTCACCGAGCGGGCACCCTGCTTGAACTTCCAGCGTGCATCGGCAGGGGTTTCCCCCAGATAAATACAGCTGTGCCCACGCAAATCCTCGGGCTGCAGTGGCACACCGTACTCGGTCAAATAAGCCGGCGTAGCGCACAGCACATGCTCAATGGGGAACAACTGGCGCCCCACCAACCCCGGCGGCGGCTGATCGGTGATGCGGATGCTCAAGTCAACGTTGTCATCAATCAGGTCGACATAACGGTCTTCCAGAATCAATTGCACATCGACTTTCGGGTAGCGCCGTAAAAACTCGGGCATATGCGGGTGAATCACATAGCGCCCCACCGCTTTGGGCACGCTGACCCGGATCAGTCCTTCAGCGCTTTGAGTAAAACGCCCACTAAGATCCATCACTGACTGCGCAGCACCCGCCACCTCGCAACAGCGTTTAAAGACCTCCTCGCCATCATCACTCAGGCGCAGTTTGCGCGTAGTGCGTTGCAACAAGCGGATCGCCAGGGCTTTCTCCAGTCGGGCCACACTGCGGCTGACCGCCGAAGGTGATGTGCCGAGCTGGCGCGCCACTTCGGAGAAACTCCCGGCCTCGACCACCTTTACAAACATGACCATTTCAGCCAGCAATGACATGGGTAGATTGATGCTCACAGCGCACAGGTCCATTGAAATTTGAGTGGATTATCACGAACAAGGCACAACCCTATACTAAAAACAGGAACCGATCAGGACACTGCAATGACCCAACGCCTGTTTTTTACCGACGACGCTCTGACTGCCGACATCAACGTGATCAGTTGCATTCCCCATGACGACGGATTTGCCGTCACCGTGCAGGCGACCCCATTTCACCCGCAAGGCGGCGGTCAACCGTGCGACTTGGGCCAGATCGGTGACAGTGAAGTGCTCAAGGTGCTGCAGGAGCCAGACAGCATCGTGCATTACGTCAAACAGGCCGTAGCCCTGGGCCCCGCCTGTGCCCGAGTGGATGCGCCCCGCCGGCACCTCAACGCCCGGTTACATAGTGCCGGGCATTTGATTGGCGTGGTCGGTGAGCAGGCCGGCTGGGTGCCGGCCAAGGCCCATCATTGGCCGGGCGAGTGCCGGGTCAGCTTCACCCCCGGCGATAACGCCCAGCCGCTGGAAGCGCCAGCCATCGAGCAACAGCTTGAGCGCTGGATCAAGGCCGATTTACCGCGCCAGCTCAACCTCGACCCTCAACAGCGCATCGTCGGCTTTGGCGACTTGCCGGGCTATCCGTGCGGCGGCACTCATGTGCGCTCGCTGGGAGAGTTACACGCGGTCAGTGTGCTGTCAGTGAATCTGAAAAAAGGCGTGCTCACAGTTCGCTATCAACTGGACTAAGGCTTTTCGGGTGCCTTGGCGTCCTTGGGTACATGCATAAACACCCGAATTGCCAAATCGCTATCCATCTTCGCCCGGTACACCGCAATATAGTCGTCAGGGTTTTTGGCCTTGGCATACAGAGCCTTTTCGCTCAAAAAACGCTGGTCTGCGAATTTCAAATGCGCCACTTCGAAGTCGTGCGGTGCAGTGCCCTGAGCCTTGTAGTGAATGTGGGCAAACCATAAAGGGCTGCCATCACGGTCCTTGATACTGAACTCTTGCAGCCAGTCCTTGCGCTGCCCCTTGGACAGATGCCGACGACGTCCTTCAGCCGCGATAATTACCTCCCCCTGAGCCTGGAGATATTCAACTCCGGCGCCAGTGGGAGGCAGTTTTTTGATCCGACTGATCCGTAATGCCCGTCCTTCGGAGCGCAAACGGTTGGCGCCTGCCTTAAGTTCGTGGCTCAAGGTAGGAGTAGCAGCCTTGTCTGCCTGTCCCAAGGCAATAAATTCTGCACTTTGTGCGGCCACCACCTGATCCATTTTCCGGGCAATATCTTCCAGCGAGCGAGCCTTGTATTCGAGAATTTCCTCAAGCTCAACCGGGATTTTCGAGGTTGCCGCCCGCGCCCTGTTCTCCAGGATCGCGCTGTCGACTCGCGCCAGTAAAGCCCTGCCGTCCAGCATCAGCTTGGACAGGCTCATATTTTGCGAAATAAGCGCCGGGATAAGGGACGGTGTGCGCGAGGGGCTGACAGGCTCCCATTCCCCGCTGTCACTGCGCCGGTAGGCGCTCAAAGATCGACGCCTGCCACTGCCCTGCGCCTCCCCCACCTCGACGACTTCATCAGTTGCGCCCGCAACAGGCGCTCGAGCCACACCAGCCAGGGTAGTGTTATCGGTTGTCTTGAACAGCTTTTGCCGCGACTTGCCAGCCGAATGCTTGCTGCGTACCGGCTTCATCAACCGGCTGGGGCCCGGTCTCGGTTCATCCAGCTCCGAGGAAGAGCTTTCAGATTCGCGAATGACCATGGCCAACTGGTTTTGCGCAAACTCACGCAAATGCGTAACCACCTCGCCAAGCGCCGGCAAAAACTCATTTCTGAAGTTGTCCGAATTCAGTGCTTGCAGGTTCAGGCAAATACTTTCGACTTCGTGATAGCGCTTGATCGCGCCTTCAAGCAAAGAAAAGTGCTCCGCAGCATAGCCCTCCCCTTCCCGACGCAGGCTGATTTGAGACCAGGCAAATTCGATAAGCGACATGCCACTGATCACGCTGAATGCATGTTGTTCCTCAACGGTAACACCAGGGGAGTCTTTTTTAAGCACCAGCTCACACAAGGTTTCGAGATAACGCACAGCCCAGTTGTGGGAAAATAAATCACGCATGGGGAACTGCAACAACGTCAACAGTTCACTGCCTCTGGGCAGTGATTCCTTGCGAATCTGGTTTGTGACTTCAAGTTGATGGTCAGTTTGCTTGAACAGGCGCTTTTCCAGCGGTTCAATCATTTTTACCTGCTCGATCCATTGCAGATAAGGCGCACTATCGCCCGCCTTGATCGCCTCCATCGCTCTTGTTCGGGCTTCGAAGTACTTCTCACTGGACTCTCCCATCGGGAGCGTGTGGAGTTGTCTCTCAAGATAATCGTGCAACTTTAAAGAACGGCGACCCAACTGAGCCCAACCCTCCTGGATTTTTTTTTGAACGCCCGGGACCGAGAAAATCTCCTCGATCCTGGCCATCAGGTTCAGCTTCTCCCGAACGCTGGCTGACCAGGCTGCAAGGTCTGTTTCATAGCGGCTGATAAAATCGGGGCGCAAGTCGCCGCCCCGATCCAGCAGACTCTCTGTCACCGTCAACGGGATTTCTTGACGATCACCTTGAAGCTTCAATTGGGCCATCCGCACCATAAGCTCATCCATGACTTTGAGTTTTTCTTCACGAGCCTGCTCAAGGCGTTTTTTCGGGCTGCCGCCGCGCAAACCCAAACGCAAATCCAGATGCCACTGCCCCGGCTGATCACTGCGCAAGCGCGGGCCTAATCTTTCTGGCTGCCTGGCATCCTGAATCACCAATCCCTCGACCGAGCGGGTGACGCGATAGGCTTTGCCATTGAGTTGTACGTAGGTTTTATCCTGATATTTGACCAGCCCCTGCAGCGCCCCCTCTTCGATTCGTTGCCCCCGTGTCAGGTCGACATCCACTTCAAAGGTCTGCAAGCGCGTACGCTGAGTTTCAGTCAATGCCTGGGCCGGGCTAAACCATGAAAAATCCAGAGCCGAATACTGCACCGCGGTACGGGAATCACTGTCAGGCAGCTTTTGGGCTGTCAGCGCCCTGGCGGGTGGTAGCTCGGCAGGCTTTTGCGGTTGATCGTCAAAAATCGTGAAAACCGGTTCATCGACAGGCACTTTCACACGCAGTTGATCATTGCTGTGAGCCATGGAATTCAGGCTCTCATGCATGAGCGCCTGACTGATATTGAACAGCAGGTCTATCACCGTTTGCGTAAAGGCTTCTTTATCCCCCTCCTGAAGCGCCAGCAGGCCCGACTTCAGACTTACCAGGGTCTGGAAGAGCCAGGCAGCTTGTTGCCAGGGGCCGGTGATAAAAAACGTCAGACCATTGAACAGTGTCCAGGCACATTGCTTGAACAGATTCCAGCGCCGCTCTGAGCGGGACACCGTATGCCGGTCGACCAGGGTTACCAGTGCTTCGGCATGGGCATCAAACATTGCTTCAACATAATCACCCTGCAGATGCCGGGTACTCAGCACCGCCGGGCTGCGTGGCAGCAAGCGCAGAAACCCTTCCTGCAACACACCGTCCAGATGCGGCCGTTCAAAACCGCCGTCGATGTAATAGCCACGGGAAAAATCGTCCAGCCATGCCAGCACCAGGGTTTGCAACTCGCCGGGCTGTTTGATGGCGGCCATCAGTGCAGCCCAAGTCGGGTACTCCCACAGAGGCTCGCGAGCGAAAGGCGCGTAAAGAATAAACGGCCCCGAATCAACTTCGCAGGCACCAAAAACAAACATATTGGCAACAAAATCAGCGGATGCACCCGCATAGGCATAAAAGCCCAAAGGCCGCACACACCCGTGGCCGCTGGCCGCAGATACGGGTGCATCCGTGCGCAGCATGCGTTCAAGCAGGTGCCAGCCTGCTTCGGTAAAGCCGCACCGCCCCCTGATCTTGTTTTCCAGAGCCAGCAGAGGCAATTGAATACTCAACTGGGTTTTATACAGGGCCAATCGGCCAGCTGACTCGGCGGCGTTATCGACCAGATTATGTTTAAGCAGTTCGATGTACCGATTACCAATATCCAGCTCGTCCACCAGACTCTTCAGGAAAGCCACGCTCAACCAGTCTGGCAACGAACGCCCTTGCCGATCCAAAACTGCCATCAGCGTTGAGGGCTTGCCTCCGATGTAGGTCAGGGCGAACTCGATCAGTGACTGGGTTGTTTGAGAAACCTGCCCATACTCAATATTTTCAATCACCACCTCGTCGATATCGATATGTGCCACATCCACCGCAGGCTGCGGATGTTGCAACTTGATTGCGGCCGCCAGCAGTTGCTCGGCAAAAACGGGCAACGCAACCATACCTTCTAGAAACGTCTGCCCCTGAGTCTGTGCCTGCCAAATGACCTGCCTGATCATCAACTGGCTGTAAGCCCGCTGATTTTGCGGGCTTGCCTGGTTCAACCAGGCAGGCAACCTGGACATGACGTGTTCATAGTAAGAGCGCCGATGCTGGCTTAAAAAAGGGAACACCGAGCCAGCATCATCGAGCGTGTTTACCAGCCGCTCCACGCTCCAGCGATCTGCCTGCGCCTGCAAGCCTGTATCGGCAATATCATCAATCATTTTATCCAGCAGGGTCAGCGCCAGAGCTGTAAAGACATGCCCTTGCGGTTCATGCAGGCTCCAGTTGAAGGTGCCTGCCGCACTGATGTCAGCCGCGTACCGACTTAAAGCATTGCCGAACGACTGCAATGAGTCATGCCGCTCGATGCCGTTTTCTTGCGAATAGCTCAAGACCAGTAATTTATCGGGCATTTGCCGTGTCACCAGCAGCATGCCCGGAAGATGAGCACTCTCGATGGCAACCAGATAAGCATGCAAGGGCGTTTCTTCGCTGGTTTGCAAACGCTCAGCCTTATCCGGAAAACTGACCACCACCGTCAGGGCCGCAGCCTGTTCATTTGACAGTTCAACGGCTTGGGTCGAGTCAGGCACGATGCTGTTCAACCCTGTTTGCAAGGCCTGCTTCAGGCACTCAAAAGGGCTGACAGTGCCCGTGGATTTCTCGCTCCAGTATTGAACCAGTGCGTATTGATAAGCCTCCATCAGCAATGCCGAGCAATCGTTGATCATGTTTTGCACCTGCGCCATGTCCACGCTGAGCAGGTGCAGATCCTCGGTATCCGAACATGTGTACAGATGATGAACGCCCGGCATCAGGCGTACCGGCTGAGCGTCGAGATAGCTCTGGATCATCACATCCGCCACAGACATGTAGCGATAACGGGAAGGCTCACTGTCCGCTTCAATCGAGAAAGGGTCAGGAAAAGGGACAGGCTCGGCCAGTTTGAGCTGGCCCACGTCCACATTTATTGACGGGTATTTCTGCAGCCACTGCGCCTTCAACAGTTGAACGGCCACCCCTTGAAAAGTGGGGTGCGGGGCAAACGTGTGGGCAGCAAAGCTGTGCATCAGGTGATAACGGGGCATCGGATCGGGGGTAAAAGCGAGTGTATTCATGGGCTGTCCATTGCGTAGTTCTTCACAGAACGGTTTGCCCCGAGCCGAACGCTCGGGCCAAACCTGATGCTGCGATTAAACCCAATGGAAACTTGGCAAAGGTGGTAACGGGGTATGTACAGCTAAGGCACCGACAAGAAAAGCCGTTGTGCCAGGGCCGGGGCCAGCTTTGCCCGGTATACCTCAATATATTCATGGGCTGTTCTGGCTTTGGCGTAGAGGGCCTGTTCACTCCAGGTGCGCTGCCCGGCCGTTTTCAAATGCGCTGCATCAAAGTTTGCAGGCGCAGTTTCCGGCCCCGCGTAATGGAAATGGGCAAACCATAAGACCTTGCCGTCCTTTTCGTTGATGGCGTACTCCTGAAGGTAATCCTTACGCTGACCTTTGGATAAATGTCGTCTTGGCCCTAGCCGGGTGATGGTGACCTCATCGTGAGTGTGCAAATACTCGACACCCGGCCCGGTTGGAGGCAGCCGCTTGATAATTTGAATACGCAGGCTTCTGCCTTCGGCGCGCAACTTGCCAGCGCTGGACTTAAGCTCGCCACTGAGCGCCAGCAAGACGGTTCTGTGCTCTTCTACCAGCGAATCGCTCCCGGCAGGAGTGGCCAGGACTATCTGCTCGATCTGACTGGCCACATCCTCCATGGATTGAGCCTTGAACGTCAGGATCTCCTCGATTTCCACGGGAATTTTCGAGGTGGCCGCACTGGCCCTGTTTTCCATAATCGTTCGAGTAAAACGCCCCAGTAACATCCGCGCATCGGCTTCAAGCCTGGCCAGGGTTTTGCTGTGGGAGGCCTGTCGGGTTGGCAGGGGGATGCTGCCGAACTCTTCCCACTCCCCGCCCTCGACCAGACGAAACGAGCGGATATGCATACCGTCCAGGCCTTCGGTGATATCTACAATTTCGCTATCAGCCTCTGGCACCGGGTCGCGCTTGATACCCACCAGTGTCTGTTTGCGGGTGGTTTTAATGATCTTCTGCATGGGGTTGGGCAACCTGGCGACAACACTCGTTGCGCCTGCCAACCGGCTAGGGCCGGGCCGCGGCTCATCCGGTTCGGAAGACGAGCTTTCAGACTCACGAATCAGTGTCTCCATCTGGCTTTCTGCAAAGTCGCGCAGATGACCGATCACCTCAATAATGGCGGGCAGGTATTCATTGCGAAAATGCTCGGAGCCCAATTCCATCAAATTGCGGCAGACACCTTCAGCCGAGTGGTATTGCTGGATGGCATTGTCAAAAAAATCCAGGTGCTCATTGCTGTACAACGCATCCAGGTAACGCAGGTGTATCTGCGACCAGGCAATATCAGCCAGCGTGCCCTGCCCAAAGAGATCGAAGGCGAACTGCTCTTCAGGCATCAGGTCGTTCGCATCACGTCGAATCAATAACTCGCTCAGGGTTTCCAGATAGACCGCCCCCCAGTGTCGATCAAAGTACTGCCGACGGCCCGTATCCGTAATGTTATGCAAGGGGCTGTCTTTAGACAGGGGACGTTTCAGGACTTCGGTAATCGCCGCACTTTCGTAGACCGAATTTTTAAACAACCGCGCTTCCATAAGTTGCGCGTCTTTCAATTTCGTCACCCATTGCTCATAGGGAGCCACGTCGCCCTGGTTAATTTTTGTCACCAACTCAAGCAGCTCCGGGATATAGGTGCTGCGGTCATTGCTCACCGGTAATGCGCGCAGCGCATCCTCCAAAATGTTCTGTAACCTGAACAGCTTCATGACCAACTGTATCCACGTCTCCTGGATTGTCTGTTCATAGCCTTCAACAGGTGCCACTTTGTGGTTTTTGCCTTTGACCCTGATCAGTTCCAGAATCCCCTTTCGCCACAAGCCGATTTCCATTTCAAGGCGGTCAAGCAGTGTGGCTTGCCTCTGCGGGTTTTTACGCAGAAGGTCTTCAGTGAGCAACAGCACCGACTCGCGCTGTTTCAGTTCGCTGATCAAACGTTCCTCTTGTGCGACAAGCTCCGCCACTTTCTGGCGTTTATCCTCGCGCAACGCCTGAATACGTTTTTTCGGCCCACCACCACGCAGCCTCAAACGCAAATCCAGGGCCCATTGCCCTGAACTGTTAAGTTCCAGAGGCGGCCCCAACCGCTCGGGCTGTAAATTGTCCTGCAGCACCAGGCTGTCAGCCTGGCGGGTGACGCGGTAGACCTTGCCATTGAGCTGTATAAATGACTTGCCCTGGTGCTGGATCACGCCTTTCAAGGGGCCGGTTTGGATCGGTGTTTCCTGACTCACATCAACGTGAGCGACAAACGTCTCCAGCATGCTGCGCTGGCTCTCGGTCAGCTGTGCCGACGGACCGAACCAGGAGAAGTCCAGCGTTGAAAAGCGGATAAGGTCCTGAGCCGGGATATCGGCTACTTTTTTCTGCTTTAACGGAGTAACTTCCGGCGCTGCTGCCGGTGCCGGTTTTTCTTCATCAGCCAAGGTAAACATCGGCTCATCAATAACAGGCTTGAGGCGCAGCCGGTCATTGGCGGCAGCTTTAAATTTCAACCCCTCGTGCAGTAATGCCAGACTGATATTGAAGAGCAGGTCAATGACTGTTTGCGTAGCGGCCTGCTTGTCACCCTCTATGCTCGCCTGTAATCCGGCCTGAAGGCTGATCAAGGTTTGAAAGAGCCAGGCGGCTTTCTGCAGAGGTCCGCTGACGAAGAACGTCAACCCGTTAAAGACATCCCATGCATAGCGTTTGAGCAATATCCAGCGGCGCTCTGAGCGCGACACGGTCTGCCTGTCCGACAGGGTTATCAGCGCATCGGCATGGGCCCTGAACATCGCTTCGAAGATATCGCCTTGCACATATTGAGTACCTAGCGTGGCCGGGCTGCGCGGCAAGAGTGCCAGAAACCCCTCAACCATTGCGCCTTCCAGGTGCGGTCGCTGAAAACCGCCATCGGCGTAATAACCCCGCGCATCGTCATCGAGCCAGGCCAACACCAGTTCCTGCAATTCATCGGGTTGTTGTATTGCCGTCATCAATGCTGCCCAAGTCGCAAACTCCAGCAACGCATCATCGGCAAAGGGCCGATAGAGAACAAAGGGGCCGGATTGAATGTCCCGTGGTCCGAACACAAACATGTTCGCCACATAATCCGCCTCGGCGCCCTCGTAAGCATGAAAAGCCAAGGGCCTGACACATAACCAGGGCGCCGGTTCAGGCTGGAACAGGCGAGCAAGCATTTGCCAGCCGTTATCGGTGAAACTCGCCTCCCCTCTGATCTTTTTTTCCAGCGCCAGCAGGGGCAACTGGACACTCAGCTGGCTTTTGTACAACGCCTGACGCTGCGCCGACTCCGCCGGGTCATCAATCAGCAGGCGCTTGAGCAATGCAATGTACTGGTTACCGATATCAAGCTCGTTCAGCACGCCTTTTATGTAGCCCGAGGTCAACCAATCAGGCATGGGTTGCCCATCCTGGGTGCTCATCGTCATAAGCCCGGCCGGTTTGCCGCCGATATACATCAGTGCAAATTCCGGCAACGGGATGACCTCTTCCGTCAGCCAGCCCATCTGCAGGCTTTCGATCGACACGTCATGGACATTGATCTGCTGCGCATCCACCGGGGATTGCGGGTAATCGCTTTGGATACGGGCATTGAGTACTTGGGCCGCGTACGCTGGCAACGAAACAATGCCATCCAGGAACGTCTGCCCACGGCTCTGCTTTTGCCCGACTGCTTGAGCGGCCATCAAATTGCTGTAAGCCATTTGATCCTTGTCCGTAGCCTGTTTGAGCCAGGCGGGCAGCTTTGCCATGACGCGATCAAATTCGGGCTGCTCCTGCTGGCTGAAAAAACCGAGCATGGCACCCGCCGTATCCAGCGCCAGCTCCAGCCGACCCACACTCCAGCGCTGCGCCTGAGCGGTTTGGCCCAACAGGGCGATGTGGCGCAACTGCTCGTCCAGCAGGGTCAGCGCCAGCCCCGTAAAAAAATTGCCGTCCGGTTCATGCAGTGACCAGGTAAACAGCGACCCTGCGAGGGTCCCTTGCAAACGCTGGCTCAAGGCCGTACCGAACTGTTGCAGGGAGTCAAACTCCTCCACGCCCTGCGCCTGCGAGTAGCCTATAACCAACTGACGGTCTGCCAGTTGGCGCGTAATCAATGCCGTACCGGGCATCTGAAATCGCACGGTGTCCATTGCCTGCGTGCACTGAATATTGACCAGGCAAGCATGCAGCGGGGTTTCTTCGGTCATCTGCAAGCGTATGGCTTTATCGGGGAAAGCCGTCAGCGCTGTCAGAGTGGCTGCCTGATCATTCGACAGGACCGGCAAAGTTTCAGTAGTCTGAGTGATCATATGCAGACCCACCTGCAAGACCTGCTGCAACCATTGAAACGGGCTGATGGAGGGAGATTTCGCTTGGCTCCAGAAGTGTGCCAGGGCTTGTTGATAAGCCTCGATCACCAGCGGCGCGCAATCATTGACGCGTACTTGTACTTGCGCCATATCAACCGGCAAGGGCTGCGGATGCGGTACTTGCAGGTCGCTGGTCAAGCAATGAAAGCCCTGTACCAGACTCACCGCCGTTGCATCTATATAGCTCTGGATCAGCACATCTGCCAGGGCCATAAACCGGTAATGGCCGGGCTGGCTGGCAAGCGGCTCGGCTATCCAGAGCTCCGCCGTGCCAACTTCAAGAGCCGGGTAGTCGGCCTGCAGCAGATCCTTGAAGAGCCGGGCAATCACACCTTGAAGCGTTGGGCGCAGAGCAAAGTCCTGCTCGGCAAAACTGCTCAGCACCGAATAGCGGGCGAACAAGTCGGGGGTTGTAGATAGTTTTTTCATGACCAGTCCATCGTGTTGAATCACAAGAGAGGGCCTGGCGATGACGTCTGCCAGACCTGATCTTGCAATTCAACGCAATGAAGAGGCGCTAAAGGTGGTAGCGGGGTATCGGCTAGGCGCTGGCTCGACGACGCTGGACAAAGCGATCGACATATTCGTCGGCGGGAGTCAGCAGAATATCCTGCGGCGTACCAACCTGAACCAGCTGTCCGTCCTTGAGGATGGCGATGCGATTGCCGATACGCAGCGCCTCGTCCAGATCATGGGTGATAAAGACGATGGTCTTTTGCAGCGTCCGTTGCAGTTCAAGCAACTGGTCCTGCATCTCGGCCCGAATCAATGGATCAAGGGCGCTGAAGGCTTCATCCATCAGGATGATATCGGTATCGGTGGCCAATGCCCGGGCCAGCCCGACGCGCTGGCGCATGCCACCCGACAACTGATGGATAAAAGCCTGTTCATAGCCGGCAAGCCCCACCACCGAAATCCAGTGTCGCGCCCGCTCATCGCACTGCGCCTGGGTCTCACCGCGCACCTTGAGGCCGTAAGCGACATTTTCCTGCACATTGCGGTGGGGCAGCAGGCCGAAGTTCTGGAACACCATGCTGATTTTGTGCCGGCGAAATTGGCGCAAGGCGGGCATGTCGTACTCAAGGATATTTTCACCATCCACCAGAATCTGCCCGCTGGTGGGGTCGATCAGACGGTTAAGGTGTCGTACCAGGGTGGACTTGCCCGAGCCGGACAGGCCCATGATGACAAACACTTCACCGGCGCGAATCGACAGCGACAGATCATTGAT
The DNA here is from genome assembly GCF_055408445.1 of Pseudomonas sp. B414. Taxonomy (NCBI): domain Bacteria; kingdom Pseudomonadati; phylum Pseudomonadota; class Gammaproteobacteria; order Pseudomonadales; family Pseudomonadaceae; genus Pseudomonas; species Pseudomonas sp. B414. Next base: position 32,283 of record NZ_JBUZTQ010000043.1, read on the forward strand.
ACCGATCACGCATCCTGTCGATGCCAGTATTTCGTCCTTGCTCCTGCCTTCACGGATCAGGGCCAGCACGTCCTTTTCCCGGTTGCCGAACACCTTGAACACGTTGCGTACTTCTATCTTGCTAAGAGCGACTTCAGTCATTGCTCGCCTCCATGCCGGGGTCGGCCATACGCCTGAGTAATACGGTCAATCACCACTGCCAGAATGACAATGGCCAGACCTGCTTCCAGCCCTTTGCCCACGTTGAGGGTTTGAATGCCCACCAGCACATCCTCGCCCAGGCCCCGGGCACCGATCATCGAAGCGATCACCACCATCGACAAGGCCATCATGGTGGTCTGGTTGATGCCGGCCATGATGCTGGGCATGGCCAATGGCAATTGCACACCGAACAATTGCTGCCAGGGGTTGGCACCAAAGGCGTTGATCGCCTCCATCACCTCGCGGTCAACCTGGCGCAAGCCCAGGTCGGTAAGGCGGATCAGCGGCGGTACGGCATAAATCACCGTGGCAAAGATCGCCGGCACCTTGCCCAGACCAAACAGCATCAGCACCGGGATCAGGTACACGAAGCTGGGCATGGTCTGCATGATGTCCAGCAACGGCATCAGCACCGAACGCAGGCGGTTGCTGCGCGCAGCCAGAATCCCCAGGGGAATGCCCAGCAACACCGAAATGACCGTGGCCACCATCATCAGCGCCAGGGTCTGCATCAGCTTGTCCCACAGGCCGACAGCGCCCACCAGAAACAGCAGGCCAACGATGACCAGGGTACTGACGACTTTGCGCGTGGCGTGCCAGGCGATTGCGCCAACGATGGCCAGCATCAGCCACCACGGGGTTATACGCAGCAGGCTTTCAAGGTTGACGATGGCCCACAGCAGCGTGTCGGAGATGTGCCGAAACACATCGCCGTAATTGCTGACCAGCGCATCAACCCCGGTGTTGACCCATCCTGCGATGGAAAACGTCAGATTGTCAGGAAACATGCAGTGCCCGAATTCAGTGGGTTATTTGGATTTGAGCGCAGCATCGACTTTTTCAGCCGCTTGCGGGGTCACCCAGGCATGCCAGATTTGCGGCTGCTCGCGCAGGAATGATTCGGCAGCCTTGCGCGGCTCGGTACGTTTTTCACTCATCTGGGCAAGGGTGGTGTTGAGCAGGTCAATGGGGAAATCGACCTTTTCATAGAACTCGACCAGTTGCGGGTATTGGGCTTTGAACGGTGCCGATACGCCAATGGCCAGTTTTGCCGGTAATGAGCGCGTGCCCTTGGGGTTGGGGTTGTTGACGTCCGCCAGGGTTTTCCAGGCTTCGGCATCAAAGGCCGGCTCTTCAAGCTTGATCAGCTTGTAACGGCCGATCAGCGGGGTCGGTGACCAGTAGTAGAACAATACCGGCTTGCCACGACGAATCGAGGAGCTGACTTCGGCATCCAGGGCCGCGCCAGAGCCAGTGCGGAAGTTGACGAAGTCCTTGTCCAGCCCATAAGCCTTGAGCTTCTGACTGTTGACGATCTCGGAAGTCCAACCGGTGGGGCTGTTGAGGAAGCGACCACGGGTCGGGTCTTCCTGATCGCGGAATACCTCTTTATAGCGAGCCAGATCGTTGACCGACTTCAGGTCCGGGGCCAGTGCCTTGATGCCCTTTTCAGGGTCGCCCTTGATCACGTACTCAGGCACCCACCAGCCCTCACTGGCATTCTTGACGATATCGCCCAAACCGAAGACCTTGCCTTCGGCCTCAGCCTTGACCCACACGGGGCTGCGCCCTGCCCACTCCTCGCCGATCACCTGAATGTCGTTTTTCGCCAGAGCAGCCTCCAGGCTGACGGTGCTGCCAGGCAAGGTGTCCGTGGCTACGCCGTAGCCTTTTTCAGTGATCAGGCGCAGCACTTCGGTAATCAGGCTGCCACTTTCCCAGGTGATATCACCAAAGTGAACGGGAGCGTTCTGGTTATCAGCCAGTACTGGCTGGGTAACAAGTGCTAAGGACAGCAGCGAGCCACCGAGCCATTTTTTTAAGTTAGTCATGCTGATTCTCTTGTTATGGAGGGGCGGGTTGTTGGCTGTGTGGTGTCGAGCAGCCAGCAGCGACTGAGCGCACGGGCCATGTAGTCGCTGACCGAGCGCTGGGAAATCCCCAGCTGCCGGGCGATTTCGGGGTATGTCAGGCCATTGATCCGCGAGAGCACAAAGGTCGTTCTGACCTTGTCGGGCAGGCCGTCGAGCAGTGCATCCAGCATCTGCAAGTCCTGATGAGCCTGTGCCTGCGCTTCAGGCGATGGCGAACAAAGGGGTTGTTGGTGCTGCAAGGTCATCAGATAAGCCCGTTCCACATCCCGGCGACGCCACAGTTGGAAGATCAAACGCCGGGCGATAGTCGTCAACAGTGCGCGCGGTTCGCGGATGACGATCTCTTGCGGAGCACTTAAAAGCTGGGCAAAAGTATCGGCCGCGATGTCTTCAGCGTAGCTGCTGGAATCGAGGTAACGGCACAAACGTGCATGCAGCCACAGATAGTGGGTGCGATAAAGATGGCTCACATGCTCGCGGTGAGCGGTGTCGGCGCCGGACATAAGGGCTCCAGAAAGTAAGTAAAACGATATGTCCGGTGATCCGGTGCGGCGATCCTATCAAATGGCTTTATGCAATTTAAATACTAAAAAAACATTTGCTTATTCGATTAAGCACTTAAAGAATTATTGTCAGGCCAGCACCTCAAAGCCGTATTCAGCTGCTTCCTGCTGATAACCGAGAACCTTCTGATAATCCGCTTCCCTGGCCGGTAAAACTTCCTTCAGACCTAAGGCTGCAGCCACTTGGGGCAATTGCTGCAAGGCAGTATTCATGGCCTCGCGGATGCGCTCTGCCCCGTCGCGACCGGTACTGAGCGCGGTGATGTAAGGCAAGGTCGGGCTGCTGGCGGTACGCGCCACTATCCGCAGCCCGGCGACCTCTGCTGGCGCATAATGGCTCAGGTAAGCGAAAGTCACGCTGTCGATGCAAGCCAGGTCGGCCCAGCCTTCGCGTACCCAGCGCAGGCTCTGCTGATGCGCACCGCTGCTGGCAACCGATGCAAAGAAACGCCCGCCGTGCTGCAGGGGGGCCAGTCGATGGCGAAACAGGTTCATGCCACTGTTGGAGTGCCGGTCATTGATCACTGCGCGGCAGCCCTTGAAGTCTGCGAGCTCAGTATGCGGGTCCGTTGCGCGGCTGACGATAACGCTGCAATGCTCGCCACCACTGCTGTCGGGCCATTCGTAGCGTGGCCTGCCGACCAGTAGCACCTGCCCCTGTAACTGGGTCAACAGCGGGTAACCGCAGGTCTGGCTCAGCAACAGCTCAGGCGACCTGAACAACTCCAGCGAGCCAAGCCCGCTGGCATCACCACGGGTCTGCTGCAAAAGCTCAAGAATTCGCGTCAGCCACTGCTCGTTGGCTGCTCTTACCTGCTCAGGTGCAACGTACATCGCCAATTCGGCATAACTGCCAGACATGGAAGGCTCCTTGTGAATTTAACTGAACGGATGCTGCGGGCTATCAATAGCCTGCACGGAGTGACGGCGAATCAGTTCGCCATACCCCTGAACCACAAATCCGCCGCTGCGCTGCTGCCATTGCTCGCGCCGCGCCCGATACACCCGAGGCATGTAAAACCACGGCAAACCGGGTAAGTCGTGGTGGACCAGATGCAAATTCAAATTCAGGAACAACCAGGTCCAGGGCCAACCAGCCTCGTTAAGCACCGTGCGCTGTTCAGGCTGGACTGCGGGGCGGTGCTCATAGAAGGAGCGGACCATTCCTACAGAAAGAACCGGCACAGTGACCAGAAAAACGTACTGCCAGATTGCTAATTCACTGTAGCGAGCAATAAAAACGAACATCAGCAGCGTGAAAAAACCGTGGGTTAACCACATACGCCAGGCTTGCCGGTCGCCACGACGCAAGCGCTGGAATTCTTCTGCGGCCATGCCGAATAACGCCAATGGCGGCCCCAGCAGCAAGCGGCCCGGCACCGTCTTGTTCAACCACAGCAAACCGCGCAGCAGCTTCGGGCTGCCTTGCCAGTGAGCCTGGCTCAAGTAGCGGCTTTCGGGATCGACACCGGGCAGGGTCAGGTCATGATCACGGTGATGCTGTAAATGGCTGTCGCGATACAGGGTGTAGGGATACCACAGCGCAAAAGGCGCATAGCCCAGCACCTTGTTGAGCCAGTTCCAGCGGGTGGGGTGGCCGTGCAGCAACTCGTGCTGCACCGACATCCACAACACCACCACGGGAATCAGCAACACAATGGTCCAGCCCGCGCCAAGCACCGGACTGCCCAGCAGCAAGGCGAACCAGGCACCAGGCACGGCGATCAACAATAACCAGGTAGGCCATTGGCTGCGACCGGTAAAGGTGCGCGACAAGGCCTGGATATCCCGTTGCTGGGCGCTATCGAAGTAATGCGACATCTGAAGAACTCAAAACAGGTTTGAATCCTTGTGTGGCGCGAGTCGCACTTTTCTTGCAGATCGATTGGTTATTAGCTTAGAGCGGTGGCTCTGCCCGTACCGCCAACCCCGTAGCCAGGTGGTGGTCTCTACAGGTATTAACGGGACTTTGTAAAATTCAGGGCCAGATCAAATACTGCCAATATGACCGCGGAAAAAAGAAAGAAATAGCTGACAGGAATAAGCCAGAACAGTGGTTCATAAAGCAAACCGCTGGCGTCAATCCGGCTGGTACTATCTGCAAACAGGACCACGGCTATAAAGCCCGCGATAAACAGGCATAGGGATAAAACCCAGAACGTGCGCAGCAATTTTCTGCGCCTGGATAATTTGTGACCCGGGGGTGGGCTTTGTGGCTCTGCCGTGGCGTCTGCATGGCCAAACTCAGGCTGATTAGTCATATTCGTGATCTCGTGATTGCACTTGCCTTCTGCATCCTCGCGCACATGATCTGTGGCCACAAGATACTGGCAACGCTGCCAGCACTGTCTCTTAACGTCGGGACAAATGCATTAAGCGCAACACTAGGCGATACAATTGCGCACTGCACCGATACTGCGCAATTTCTGCGCAACATCACTTGCACTTTTGATCAACTGGTTGCCAGCCTGACATGGTTCGAGTTCAGGCTGAGAAAATCGCAGACACAAAAAAAGCAGCTCTAAGGCTGCTTTCTATGTGTTTTTTGAAACTGCGTAGCTCCAAAAAACAAAATTTGGAGCGGGAAACGAGACTCGAACTCGCGACCCCGACCTTGGCAAGGTCGTGCTCTACCAACTGAGCTATTCCCGCAATAATGGCGTCCCCTAGGGGAC
>NZ_JBUZTQ010000044.1:0-35950 GCF_055408445.1 Pseudomonas sp. B414
GTGCTGTTATGGGGGTGGCGCGGCAGGACGCCGCGCCAGCCGCGATGGGCCATGGATGGCCCGTCGCGGCGTGCCCCCATAACAGTGCCGGAGTGAGGGCACCGCCGAGCCTGGGCGAGGCGGCCGTATGGTAGGGCGAGGACTTTTTGGTTCCTTTTTGGTCCTTTAAAAAGGGACTCGCCGTAAGGGCGAAACCAATATTTCAGTTATATACAAATGCTGGATATGTACACGGCGGGTCAGTTGTTTAGCTTTTAATATCAGGCATTTCGTACGACGTTTCGCTTTCATTGTCATGAAACATCCTAGAAAATCCCGTTCGCTTGCGCCGCTTAAAATCGGGGAATAGTCTCGGCCCATCGCTGCAAATCAGCGGTCGGGTTTAGTAGCCCGGTTTACTAGGCGCAATGCGTCACCTTAACGAGCCGTTTTTTCGGGTTCTGCTTTCTGGTGGCCGTGCGCAGGGCGCCTTCGGGTGCGCCGGGTTCCTAGTACACCGGTCTACTAACCTGCGCGCGGCTGCCACCCAATCGTTTAGTAGCGATAAGTGACAGCTCCTTTTAATGTACTAGGAGTCATCACGATGAAAAAAATCATCCCCGATCCCCCCGTTTTACCCCTCGATGCTGCTGACAGTAACGACCCGTTGCTGGATCGTGCCGCCACTGATCGCGCGCTCAATTACTACCTGCAAAACCATAAGCCTGTTCGCCCAATGGGCACGGCCATGCTGGCCATCCCGCATAGTGTCAATTCAGAAGCGGCCTTGGCCCAGGCGTCAGACTTGTTGCGCTGTGCAGGTGCCTGCGCGAATGAGGCGGGGAATGGCTTGAGCGGGCCTTCGCGCGATTTAGTGTTGTCGGTCATGCACCTGGTGGAGCTGGCCAGAGGTTATGTCGACAAGTCGCTGGACACGCTGGTAACGCACTAAAGCAGCACGCGCCTGATTGGCGACAGGCGCGTCAATAGGCTTGCAGCCGGGTTACTGGCGGGCAAGTTTCAGCGTTTGGGTAAAGGTGCCGTCCGGATTGGGTTGCGAACTCATTTCTCCGGTAAACCCGGCGTATTTACCCGTGCTGCCAATAACTGCCACTACGGATATGCCGGCTTCATGTTCTTGCCCGGCAACCACAATGCTGCCTTCAGTCTTGCCATCTGCATCGGTGAAGGTCAATGTCCATTGGCACTGGCTGTGAACGGCTGGCAGGGTGTTGATGCAGTAGCCGCTGTTGTTGCCGATGTCCTGACGCTCTGCGTTCATCAGGGGCTGGTCAAAGATGAACAGATCCCCTTGTGATGGGCCGGGCGGGCCGATGTCGACAGCATTTTTGCTGCCCCGGTTGCCGTCAGCGAAGGTAATGATGGTCAGTGATTCAGGTTGACTGGCATGCGCGCCAAGGGGCAGGGCGATCAGCAGCAGGAGTAATGCTTGAGCAGAGATAATCATATACGGGCCTTTGATCCTGGTAGAGGAGGTGCAGCTTTATGAGCTGCACCGTAAAGGCTAGCGTCTGTATTTTGGCCCGACAGGGCTGATATGTGAGTGCTTGTGACAGGCGCATGCAGAGCGATCAGCGGCCTTCTTGCAAGGCTGCGGTCGGGGCCTTGGGTTGAGCTGTCGCGTGCAAATCAATACCCAGGGCGTGCATCACCTTGATCACGGTTTCAAAGCGGGGTTTGGCACCCGGCGCAAAGGCCTTGTATAAACTGGCCCGGCCAAGGCCGGTGTGATTGGCGACTGTGCCCATGCCGCGGGCTTTTGCGACGTAACCAACCGCGCGGATAAGCTCGTCGGTGTCGCCTTCGGCCAGTACTTGAGTGAGGTATTCACTGATTGCTTCGTCAGTGTCCAGCAGTTCTGCCATATCAAAGGGCAGCAGGGTCGTGGTCATGTTAGATCTCCTTTACCATTTTTTTTGCCTGACGGATGTCGGCAGGCTGTGTGGACTTGTCACCCCCGGCCAGCAAAATCACGATCGAGACGTCGCGTAGGGTGAAATACACGCGATAACCAGTCCCGATATCAATGCGCAGTTCGGATACGCAATCACCCACGGATTTGAAGTCGCCAAAGTTGCCGGCTGCCAGCCGGTCAATCCGTCGTGCGATGGCAATTCGTGCACGCATATCCCTTAGATTCAGCAGCCAATATGCAAAAGCTCTGGTTTGCTGTACTTGATGATTCATAGCCATTGTCTCCATATGGAGACAGATAGCAACTACTGTTTTGTGCTTGCATCCCTTGCTCCGATGAATGGTTGTGAGCGGCGCGATCCAGCGCATCGCCTGTCTCGGAAAAGACTAGCCAGCAGAATTCATCGCAGCCGCGCACAAATGTGAGCGGCCATGACAAGCATGCAGGTCACCAGGCTGGCAGGACCGGTGCGGATGCATAAGCCAATGTCACAGCCCAGAAGCCAAGTGCCGCAAGGCTGACTCCAGTGCCGAGCATGCATACGCCGGTCCAGCCGCAAGTCGCATAAACCGCTGTGGATGCCAGAGCCCCCAAGCCGCTGCCAATGGCATAAAACAGCATGTAGCAGCCCACGGCCCGGCTGTGCGAGCCGGATCGGGCGCGGAAAATCATGCTCTGGTTGGTGACATGCACGGCCTGTGCGCCAAGGTCGAGGATGACAATGCCGATCACCAGCCACAACATCGACCAAGGCGTCAACCACAGGGCAATCCAGGCCAGTATCAGCAACCCGAGTGACACTCCGGTGGTCCTTTGCCCCAACCCTTTATCTGCCCAGACTCCTGCGCGTGAAGCCGCCAGCGCACCCACGACGCCGACCAGGCCAAAGGTGCCGATGGTGGTATGTGTGAACTCATAGGGCGCCTGAGTCAGAAGAAACACCAGCGCACTCCAGAAAATGCCCAGCACCGCGAACACAAACAGGGCGAGCATGCCGCGGACTTGCAGTACGCGATCGTTCCTGAGCAACACAAACATCGACAGCACCAGCCTGGGATAGGCCATCGGCGCTACCGAGGGGCGCTGTGTCGGCAAGACTTTGCACAGGACCAGGGCGAGTACCGTCATCACCAGTGCCGACCCCAGATACACCCAGCGCCACCCGGCCAGATCGCAAATCACCCCGGCCACCAGCCGTGACAGCAGCAGACCGATAACAACCCCGCCTTGAACCGTACCCACCACCCGACCCCGTTCCTGCGGCGCAGATGCGGTGGCGGCGAAGGCAATCAGGCCCTGGGTCATGGCAGTACCCAGCAGCCCGACTGCCAGCATGGCCAGCAGCATGATCGCCGGCGAGCGGCTAATGCCAAGGCATAACAGCGCTGCAATCAATGCGCCTGCCTGGGCCAGCATCAAGCTTCGGCGGTTGAGTTGGTCACCCAGTGGCACGACCAGCAGCAATGCCAGGACACTGCCGATCTGTGTGGCGGTAATCATGCCTCCGGCCGCGCCCGGGTTGATGGCAAAGTCGGCAGCCACTTGATCCAGCAAGGGCTGAGCATAATAAACATTGGCCACGCTCAAACCGCTGGCGCAAGCAAACAGTGCAACCAGCCCGCGCGGGGTCGTTGCATGGCTCGGGTGATGTTGATCACTGTGCACGGGTAAACCTCTTGGCAATCCAGTCTCTAATTAAGACTAGTTCCATTCTAGGTTAGCCAGTCTTAAAATGAAACTCGTTGCCCGAAATCACCCTGATATCCCGTTCAACAAGAGGAGCCTGCATGGTCAAGCCGCTTACTGATTCAGCACCAACCTGCCCGGTGGCCCGGAGTGTGGATTTGATTGGCGATCGATGGTCATTGTTGATTGTGCGCGATGCCTTCGATGGCGTTAGGCGTTTCGGGGATTTTCAGAGTGGTCTGGGCGTGGCGCGCAGCGTGCTCACCAACCGCCTGAAGCATCTGGTGCAAACCGGTATTTTCGAAGTGCGCCCCGCATCAGATGGCACTTCGTATCAGGAGTATGTGCTGACGCCCAAAGGGCAGAGCCTGTTCCCGGTGGTCGTGGCGTTTCGCCAATGGGCCGAGCAGTATCTTTTCGAGGCCGACGAGGCGCGATCGCAACTGGTGGACACTGTCACCGGCCAGCCACTGGGCCTGATGCAGCCAGTAACTGTGCAGGGGCAGGTGATTGCCCCCGAGCAAACCCGGGTCAAAAAAAACCCGGTGTGACCGAAGTCACACCGGGAGTACTGCCAGCCAGCGCCTGGATATCGTGGATCCTCACGCTGGCTGTTTGAACGCTTTGTGCTTTAGTCGCGTTGGATGGCCAGGGCTACGCCCATACCGCCACCGATGCATAAGGTGGCGAGGCCTTTTTTCGCATCACGCTTGATCATCTCGTGCAGCAATGTCACCAGCACGCGACAGCCCGAGGCACCGATCGGGTGGCCCAGGGCAATAGCGCCGCCGTTGACGTTGACCTTGCTCATATCCCATTCCAGCTCTTTGCCCACTGCCAATGATTGTGCGGCAAAGGCTTCGTTGGCTTCGATCAGGTCCAGCTGGTCGATGTTCCAGCCAGCCTTGCTCAGGCAAGCGCGGGTGGCCGCGACCGGGCCGATGCCCATGATTGCCGGGTCGACCCCGGCGTTGGCGTAACCGGCCACGCGAGCCAGCACGGGCAGGCCCAGGGCCTTGGCCTTGTCGGCGCTCATCAGTACTACCGCAGCCGCTCCATCATTGATGGTCGAAGAGTTGCCGGCGGTGACGCTGCCGTCTTTTTTGAATGCAGGTTTGAGCTTGCCCAGGGACTCTGCGGTAATGCCAGCGCGGGGCTGTTCGTCGACTTCGAAGGACAGCGGGTCGCCTTTGCGCTGGGGGATCAGGATCGGCGTGATTTCGTCAGCGAAGCGCCCGGACTCGATCGCCGCACTGGCTTTGTGTTGCGAGGCGGCTGCAAAAGCATCCTGCTGCTCGCGGCTCAGTTGGTATTTTTCCGCCAGATTTTCGGCCGTAATGCCCATATGGTAATCATTGAAGGCGTCCATCAAACCGTCGTGCAGCAGGCTATCAATCATCTGTGCATGGCCCATGCGCAAACCGGTGCGTGCTGCGGGCAGCACGTAGGGGGCCAGGCTCATGCTTTCCATGCCACCAGCGATCACTACCTCGGCATCGCCGCAACGAATGGCCTGGGTCGCCAGGTGCAGGGCCTTGAGGCCCGAACCGCAGAGTTTGTTGAGGGTCAGTGCCGGGACTGTGTTGGGCAGACCGGCGAGGATAGATGCCTGACGTGCCGGGTTTTGCCCGCAGCCTGCGGTGAGCACCTGACCGAGGATCACCTCATCTACCTGATCACCTGTCAGGCCGGTTTGGGCCAGCAGTTGACGGATCACTGCAGCGCCAAGATCGGCTGCCGGAACAGTGGCCAGCGAACCCTGAAAGCTGCCAATCGCGGTGCGGGTGGCGGCAACAATAACGACTTCTTGCATCACATCTCTCCTGAAAAATGGGCGGCTCAAGCGAATTGCATTTCCGGGACATGGTCCGGGACGATCAACTTGCCTGCGGTCTTGCGCACGATCTCGTCAACGCTGACGCCGGGTGCGCGCTCCTTGAGAATAAAGGCGCCGTTATCGATCTCCAGATAGGCCAGGTCCGTCAGCACGCGCTTGATGCATCCTGCACCGGTCAGCGGCAGGCTGCAACGCGACAGCAATTTCGATTCGCCGTCCTTGGACGCATGGGTCATGGTGACGATGATATTGTCCGCACCGGCCACCAGATCCATCGCGCCGCCCATGCCCTTGACCAGCTTGCCGGGGATCATCCAGGAAGCGATATTGCCCTGTACGTCGACTTCGAATGCACCGAGTACGGTGAGGTCGATATGGCCGCCACGAATCATCGCGAAGGACTCGGCCGAAGAAAAAATCGATGCGCCGGTGCGGGCGGTAACGGTTTGCTTGCCGGCGTTGATCATGTCGGCATCGGCTTCACCGACCTTGGGGAAGGCACCCATGCCGAGCAGGCCGTTTTCCGATTGCAGCATGACTTCCATGCCTTCGGGGATGTAGTTGGCGACCAGGGTCGGGATACCGATGCCCAGGTTTACATAAAAGCCGTCCTGCATTTCGCGGGCGACACGCTGAGCCATTTGTTCGCGGGAAAGAGCCATGTAAGTTCTCCGTCAGAGCTGGGGGAAGGGGATCAGGCGCGCTCGGTGAGCTGTTCGATACGTTTTTCAAACGTGCCGCAAATGATCCGGTCGACGTAGATGCCAGGGGTGTGGATCTGCGTCGGGTCCAGCTCGCCGGGTTCGACGATTTCTTCGACTTCTACCACGGTGATCTTGCCGGCGGTGGCAGCCAGCGGGTTGAAGTTCTGCGCGGTGTGGCGATAGATCACATTGCCGAAGCGATCAGCCTTCCAGCCTTTGACAATCGCGAAGTCGCCGGTGATGGACTCTTCCATCAGATAGGCACGGCCCTTGAACTCGCGGGTTTCCTTGCCGTCGGCCACCGGTGTGCCAACCCCGGTAGCAGTGAAAAACGCCGGGATACCGGCACCGCCGGCGCGCATTTTTTCAGCCAGGGTACCTTGCGGGGTCAGTTCAACTTCGATTTCGCCGCTCAACAATTGCTTCTCGAACAGGGCGTTTTCGCCCACATAAGAAGCGATCACCTTGCTGATCTGGCGGTCCTCCAGCAGTACGCCAAGGCCGAAACCGTCAACGCCGCAGTTGTTGGATACTACGGTGAGGTCGCGAATGCCCTGGCGCTTGATCTCGTTGATCAGGTTCTCCGGGATGCCGCACAGGCCAAATCCGCCGGCAATCACGGTCATGCCGTCCTTGAGCCCGGCCAGGGCCTCTTCGTAGGTCGCCACGCACTTGTCGAAACCAGCCATATGCACCTCTTTTATTATTTATGGGCTATGGCAGGGAGTGTTACTGCGTAAGATTGATTTGTTAAGTTGATTTTTAAGGTGGATTAATAGATAAAACAAATCAATCGCTGTGAGGCTCAGCACATGACCGTAAAACAGATCCGCGCTTTTCTCGCCGTGGCCCAAAGCCTGAGTTTTGCCGTGGCTTGCGAGCGCCTGCATTTATCGCAGTCGGCCCTGAGCCTGACCATCAAGGCCCTGGAAGAAGGCCTTGGCGGGCGCCTGTTCAGCCGCACCACGCGCAATGTGGCGCTTACCCCCGAAGGCGAATCGCTGCTGCCACTGGCCCGGCGCCTGATCGCCGAATGGGACAACGCCGAAGATGAGATGCGCCAGCGCTTCACCCTGCAACGCGGGCGCGTGACCCTGGCGGCCATCCCGTCGTTTTCGGGCAATCTGCTGCCCTCGATCCTGAAGAATTTCCGCGTGCGTTACCCCAAGGTCAATGTCACGGTCAACGACGTGATCAATGAGCAGGTGCTGGAGATGGTTCGCGATCGGCAAGTGGAACTGGGTGTGGCTTTCGAACCTGCGCCCGGTTCTTCGTTGACGTTCACCCCCTTGTATCTGGACCGTTTTGTCGCCGTGGTGCCGCGTGATTCCGAACTGGCCGGGCGCACCCTGATTGACTGGCAAACCTTGCTGCAACAACCCTTTATTACCCTGCAACGGCCTTCCGCCGTACGGGTGCTGCTGGAAGAACACTTGCAGGCGCGGCAGATGAAGTTGCCGGTGGAATTTGAAAGTCATCAACTCGCTACGGTGGGGCGCATGGTCGCCCGCGGCTTGGGTGTGAGCGTGGTCCCGGCCTTGTGCGCGGAGCAGATGCGCGAACTCGGCGCATGCTGCATCACCCTGCATGAGCCGGTGGTTGAGCGGGCCATAGGCGTGTTGACCAAGCCGGGTCATGAGCTGTCTGCGGCGGCCCAGGCGATGTTTGACACCTTGCTGGATGAGTGGCGTGTTTAGCCGCGCTAACGGGCAGGGTGACAGCGTTTCGCGCAGCTGCCGAACGTAGCTTCGCTCTACTCGTCAATGGCTACAGGGTGGGGTCGAGTGTCATGAAAAGAGAAGGCGCTGTCGTCTGATGAGAAGCGCCTTGCTCAGCCGTTGTTTACATTCCAGTCATCGTATAGCGCCGCTGTGCGCTTAGAACGCTGATTGGAGAACTAACAGCATGGCCCAAGTCGTACGTTTTTATGAAACCGGTGGCCCCGAGGTGCTTCGCTTTGAGGAAGTGCAAGTGGGCGAACCGGGCCCGGGTGAGGTCAAGCTGCGGCATGTCGCCGTCGGCCTTAATTACGCCGATACCTATTTTCGCAATGGCACCTATCCGATCCCGATGCCCAACGGCATGGGCGTTGAAGCCGCCGGTATCGTCACCGCCGTAGGCGAGGGCGTTACCAACGTGGTCGTCGGCGATCGCGTTACCTACACCGGTTTTCTCAACACCCTGGGTGCCTATAGCACCGAGCGCCTGATCTCGGCCGCGCCCTTGATCAAACTGCCGGAAAGCATCTCTTTCGAAACCGCAGCCGCCATGACCATGCGCGGGCTGACGTCTGCTTACCTGATGCGCCGCATCTATGACTTCAAGGCCGGGGACAGCATCCTGCTGCACGCTGCAGCCGGTGGCGTCGGTTTGATCGTTTCGCAGTGGGCCAGGCTGCTGGGACTAAAGGTAATCGGCACCGTGTCCAGCGATGCCAAAGGCGAGGTGGCGCGTGCCCATGGTTGCGACCATGTAATCAATTACAGCCACGAGGATGTCGCCAGCCGCGTGCGCGAGCTGACCGACAATGTGGGTGTCAATGTGGTGTTCGACAGTGTTGGCCAGTCCACCTTTATGGGCTCGCTGGATTCGCTCAAACGTCGTGGTCTGATGGTTTGCGTGGGCACGGCTTCCGGCCCGATTCCGGTCTTCAACCCGGCATTGCTGGCGATGAAGGGCTCGCTGTTCATGACCCGTCCGGCACTGGCCGACTATATCGCTGACCCGGCCGAGAAGGCCGACCTGGCCGGTGAGTTGTTCGACCTGGTGGGAAGCGGCCGGATCAAGATTGAAATCAACCAGCACTACAGCTTGCAGGATGCCGTCCAGGCCCACCGTGACCTGGAATCGCGCAAGACCACAGGCTCGTCGATCTTCGTCATCTAAGGATCAGGGAGGTTATTCGTCATGCAAGTCGAACAACTTACCTGTCACATTGGCGCCGAACTGAGCGGGGTGAAGCTGGCCGATGCCGTTCACGATGCGGGCCTGTTTGCCGAGATTCGAGCCCAATTGCTCAAGCATCGCGTGTTGTTCCTCAGAGACCAGGACATCAGCCGTGCCGATCATGCGGCCTTTGCCCGGCGCTTCGGTGAGCTGGAGGACCATCCTGTGGTGGGTAGCCACCCGGATCACCCAGGGCTGGTGCAGATCTACAAGAATCCGGCCAGCCCGGTGGACCGTTACGAAAACAGCTGGCACACCGACGCCACCTGGCGCGAGGCGCCACCCATGGGTTGCGTGCTGCGCTGCGTCGAGTGCCCGCCTGTGGGCGGCGATACCATGTGGGCCAATATGGTGGTGGCTTACGAGCGTTTGCCACACGACGTGAAAGCGAAGATTGAAGGCTTGCGCGCACGCCACAGCATCGAAGCCACTTTCGGTGCGGCCATGCCTGTCGAAAAGCGTCTGGCGCTCAAGGCTCAGTACCCGGATGCCGAGCACCCGGTGGTGCGTATCCACCCGGAAACCGGTGAGCAGGTGCTGTTCGTCAATGGTTTTACCACCCACTTCAGCAACTACCACACCGCCGAGCGCGTGCGTTATGGCCAGGACTTCAGCCACGGCGGGTCCGAGCTGCTGCGCTACCTGATCAGCCAGGCGAGCATTCCGGAATACCAGGTGCGCTGGCGCTGGAAGCCCAACAGCATCGCCATCTGGGACAACCGCAGTACCCAGCATTACGCCGTGATGGATTACCCCGCCTGCCATCGAAAAATGGAACGCGCCGGCATCATGGGCGAGAAAACTTACTAAGCGATCCCAGGCCAAACAACAATAAAAAGGACACTGACATGCAATTTTTTGACGACTCCCTGCACCCGGAAAACATGCAAAAGGTGGTGATTACCGTCGCCCCGTACGCCCCCGAGTGGATGCCCGCAGACTTCCCGCAAGATATCCCGGTGACCATGGATGAGCAGGTACAAAAGGCTGTTGACTGCTATGAAGCAGGCGCCACCGTACTGCACTTGCATGTGCGTGAGCTCGACGGCAAGGGTTCCAAGCGTCTGTCCAAGTTCAACGAACTGATCGGCGGTGTGCGTGAGGCGGTGCCGGACATGATTATTCAGGTAGGTGGTTCGATTTCCTTCGCCCCGGAAAGTGACGGCGAAGCGGCACTGTGGCTGTCCGATGACACCCGGCACATGTTGGCGGAGCTGTCGCCCAAGCCGGATCAGGTCACCGTGGCGATCAACACCACGCAAATGAACATCATGGAGTTGCTGTACCCGGAATATCGCGAAGGTACCTCGTTGGCCGACCCGTTGTATGAAGCCGCTTATAGCGAGATGACCGTGCCCGCTGGCCCGGCCTGGGTTACCGAACACCTTAAACGTTTGCAGGCTAACAATATCCAGCCGCATTTCCAGCTGACCGGCATTCATGCTTGGGAAACCCTGGAACGCATGGTGCGCAAGGGACTCTACAAGGGCCCGCTGAACCTGACCTGGATCGGTATCGGCGGCGGTTTCGACGGCCCCAACCCGTACAACCTGTTCAACTTTATCAACCGTGTACCGGACGGTTGCACGCTCACCACTGAGTCGCTGATCAAGAACATGCTGCCGCTCAATACCATCGGCCTGGCCATGGGGCTGCACCCGCGAGTGGGCACCGAAGACACCATTATCGACCAGCACGGCAAACGCTTTACCAGCGTGCAGCAGATCCAGCAAACGGTGCGCATCGCCCATGAACTGGGGCGTGAGATTGCCAGCGGCAAAGAGGCTCGCGATATCTACCGTATCGGCGTGCAGTACGACACGGCCGAGCAAACCCTGCTGGCCAACGGCATGGCGCCCAACCGCAAGCCGGGCCAGAAAGGTGTGCCGCGCCGCGGTTGATATGAAAGGGCGCAGCAGGCCACAGGCTTGCTGCGCCGGCAGGTCCCAAAACAACAATAAAAACAGGTGCACGACACCGAGGAGGCTGCATGGCCTATCACCACAGCGCTGTGGGCGATGAAGAAGACACGTCGGCCGGTATCCCGCGCCGATACGCCTGGATTGTATTCGCGTTGACCTTTGGCTTGTTGATTTCCGATTACATGTCCCGCCAGGTCCTCAATGCCGTATTCCCGACGCTAAAAAGCGAATGGGCATTGAGCGACAGCCAACTGGGTCTGCTCAGTGGCATTGTTGCCCTGATGGTAGGCCTTCTGACCTTTCCCTTGTCGTTGATGGCTGACCGCTTTGGCCGGGTCAAAAGCCTGGCATTGATGGCGATGCTGTGGAGCCTGGCGACCCTGGGCTGCGCCCTGGCAGAAAACTACCAGCACATGCTGATTGCCCGCTTTATGGTCGGTGTCGGTGAGGCGGCGTACGGCAGTGTCGGCATCGCCGTGGTGGTGTCGGTGTTCCCTAAAAGCATGCGTGCCACTCTGGCCAGTGCCTTTATGGCAGGCGGCCTGTTTGGTTCGGTGCTGGGCATCGCTCTGGGCGGGGCAATCGCCGCCAAACTGGGCTGGCGCTGGTCGTTTGCGAGCATGGCGTTGTTCGGCCTGGTGCTGGCAGCGCTTTATCCGCTGATCGTCAAGGAAGCCCGTATCGCCCCACAACGTCTGGTCAGGGCCAACAGCAAAGCCGCGCTCAAGCGGCCGCTGCGAACCTTGTACAGCACCCGCTCGGTGGTTGGCGCCTATTTGGGCAGCGGCTTGCAGATGTTTGTGACCGGCACCCTGATCGTATGGATGCCCAGTTACCTGAATCGCTATTACGCGATGGGCGAAGCCAGGGCGGGCAGCGTGGCGGCGATCATGGTGCTGTGTTGTGGTGCCGGGGCCATTTTGTGCGGCATGCTCAGTGACCGCCTGTGTCGTCAGTCGCCGTTGCGCAAAATTGAGATATCCATTGCTTATTGCCTGGGCAGTTGCCTGTTGTTGTCGCTGGCCTTGATGCTGCCCGCCGGGCTTGCCCAACTGGTTCTGATCGGTATGGGCATGCTGCTGGTCGCGGGTACCAATGGTACGGCCGCTGCCATGGTTGCCAATTTGACGCATTACTCGGTCCACGGCACCGCGTTCGCCACTCTCACACTGGTCAATAACCTCCTTGGCCTGGCCCCGGGGCCCTTTATCACGGGGCGTTTGTCCGACCTTGTGGGGTTGCACGGGGCCTTGCAATGGCTGGTGCTGATGAGCATCGCGGCGGCAGTCGTATTCTTTTATACCCGCCATTACTACCTCAACGACATTGCCCGCTCCAAGGGCGACGAGGTCGCTGAAGCAGCCTGCAAACCGGCTTGCGAGGTGCTGTCATGACTGCACTTGTGCGGCTTGCCGTGCCTGGCGAAAAAGTACCTGCGCCGGGGATGCGCATGCTGTTCGAGGCGGCGGGCCACAGCCTGGCGCTGTTCAATGTTGGCGGTCAGCTCTACGTCATTGACGACAGTTGCCCCCATCAGGGTTCATCGCTATGCGGTGGCCGCCTTGAGGGCCGGGTGATCCAGTGCTGCGCCCACGGCCTGCGCTTTGATCTGGCCAGCGGCTACCTGCTCAACTCCACGAGCCTGAAAGTCGCCAACTACCCGACCGAGGTAGTAGACGGCCAGGTATTTATAGTTATTGCCGCCAAGGAACTTGTCGTATGAGTGTTATTGCACTGGCTGGCGCGCAAGGCCGTGTACGCGAGCTGGCCCCCGGTTTTATCGTCAGCCTGATCGTCGCCGCTGCTGCCAGTTTTCTTTCGGAGCACTACGCTGCGCCAGTCATGCTGTTTGCCCTGTTGCTGGGCATGGCGCTGAACTTTCTCGCAGAAGATGGCACCTGCAAGGCCGGTATCGAGTTCACTTCGCGCACCGTATTGCGTATCGGTGTGGCACTGCTGGGGATGCGCATCACCCTGGAGCAGATCGCCGCGCTGGGCTGGAAACCCGTGGCACTGGTGGTGACGCTGGTGCTGGTGACCATTGTGGTGTCGGTTGTGGCCGCCAGGGCCATGGGTTTTCAGCGCCTGTTCGGCATGCTCACCGGCGGCGCCACTGCGATCTGCGGAGCTTCTGCGGCATTGGCGCTGGCAGCGGCCTTGCCCAATCATCCGCAGAAAGAGCGGGCTACATTGTTTACCGTCATAGGCGTATCGGCATTGTCGACCATGGCGATGATTGTCTATCCGATGATTGCCGACTGGCTGGAACTTTCACCCCGGCAATCCGGGGTGTTTCTGGGCGCGACCATTCACGACGTTGCCCAGGTGGTGGGTGCCGGCTACAGCATGTCCACCGAAACCGGCGATACGGCGACCGTGGTCAAGCTGATGCGCGTGGCCATGCTGCTGCCGGTGATTGTTTGCGCGGCGATGATTACCCGTATGCAGGGCGCCGATCCAACAGGCAAACGGCCGCCATTGCTGCCCTGGTTTGCGGTCGGGTTTTTGCTACTGGCGTGCATCAACAGTACCGGGTGGGTGGCTCCAGTGGTGCAGGGTTTTACCAATGAGCTGTCACGCTGGTGCCTGGTAGTTGCGATCAGTGCCCTGGGCATGAAAACCCGGCTTAAGGAGCTGGCGGCGGTGGGGCTCAAACCCATACTGCTGATGCTGGGTGAGACGGTGTTTCTTGTGTTACTGGTGCTGTTGTTGATGCGCTGGGGCCTGTAAACGGCTGCTCCCTTTGCGCTCGCCCGGGTCACCGGCGGGCGTTTTTTTGTTTGTGTTCAGTTGTCTTTGCGCGTAGCTATCTTGTGTTCGCTGCGCCAGGCCGCAGGTGGCATGTCGAACTGGGAAATAAACCAGCGGGTGAAGGAGCTGGGCATCGAGTAGCCCAGCATGTCGGTAATACGCCCCAGGGAATAGCCGGGGTTTTCCAGGTAGCGAATCACCAGGTCGCGGCGCACGCTGTTGATCAACTCACTGAAACTGGCGCCGTCGTCCACCAGGCGACGTTGCAGGGTGCGCACGTTCATGCCCTGGCTTTGCGCGATCTGTTCGATGGTGGCGCGGCCCATGGGCAGTAGCAGGTAAATCGACTTGCGTACGTCGAACGCCAGCGAGACGTTGTTTTTGCCCTGCAGTGAGTCCAGGTAGCGCTGCGCGTGCCGGGCCATGGCCTCATTGGCCAGCGGGTTGGCGGTGTCGAGGTTGGTGGCGGGGCAGACGATGCCGTTGAACTCGCAGCCAAACTCCACTTTGCAGCCGAAGATGCGTCGATGCACGCTCGCATCGCTCGGCGCTTCATGGGTAAAGCACACATTCACCGGGCTCCAGTGCGCACCGAGCAGGGCGGCACAAAAGCGATGCATGACCGCAATCGCCAGTTCGATGGCCTGGCGGTTGCTGGTAGCGACTTCGGTGATCAGCTCTTCACGAATGATCACGGTCTTGCCGGTTTCTTCAATAAAAATCGCCAGCGAGTCATTGAGCAAGTGGCGGTATTGCACGATCACTTGCAGGGCATCGCGCAGGTTGTTCTGGTGGCTTAGCAGCAGGCTCACTTCGCCAAAATCCGACAAGTGCCGCAACTCGGCCATGCGCAGGCCGAAGGTTTCACAGCCGCTCTGTTGCGCGGAGTGTTCGAGCAATGCAACAGCCGCACTGGCAGGGATGCGCTGTTTGGGATCGCTGATGGTCGCAGGGCTCAAGCCCACGTCAGCCAGCAGGGTGTTGACGTTCAGCCGCAAATGGCGAGCCACTTCCAGGTAGTTGGTCAGTGCAGCGGATCGGGCTAGAACGGTCATGGCGTGTATGTCTTCCCTTGGCTAACAAAAGAGCTCTCACCAGCGCTACTGCCGCGCATTTATAGAGGTTTGGTCGTGCATTGAAAAGTACCCGCAAGCAAACCGGCAACCCGATCCGCCCCCTTTGTCACCAAAAGAGAAGTGGCTGACGCTAAATGTGAAGCGCAGATGGGCTGTCGAAATCTACTGTGCAGTCAGCAGGGTTCGCAGTGTTGGCGAACGGTTCGACGGGCTGTTCAAGGGTGAATGGATCAATGAGTGAAACGACGGTTTTGATGGTGCCGGGCTTGCGTGATCACGTACCGCAACATTGGCAGACACTGCTGCAAGCGCGGCTGGGCAAGGTTCGTTCAGTGCCGCCCCTGGAGCACAACAAGCTCAGCCTTACAGCCCGGGTGGACGCCATCCAGCGCGAACTGCAAAGCATCACCGGCCCGGTGATTGTGGTGGCTCACAGTGCCGGGGTGCTGATGGTCGCGCACTGGGCAGCCCGGTATCAGCGTCCGGTCAAGGGCGCCTTGCTGGCGGCACCGCCGGACCTCAAGGCCAACTGGCCAGAAGGCTATCCGCCCCCGCACAGCCTGCGCGCCAATGGCTGGGACCCGCTGCCCGAGGGCGCCTTGCCATTTCCCTCGATTGTCGCGGCCAGTACCAATGACCACCTTGCCAGTCTGCAAGCCGTCACGGAGATGGCCCGTGGCTGGGGCAGTGAACTGGTCAACCTCGGCGCTGTGGGCCATCTCAACCCGGCCGCCGGTTACGGCGACTGGCCGCAGGCCGACGAGTTTATCCGCACCCTGGATCGCTAGTTTCAGCTTCTGAAAAAACCGCCGCACCTATGCTCCCCCCGTGTCAGGACCGGGTGTGAGCCGTTGTTAAAACCAAAAAACAAAAACAAGAAAAACGGAGACAACGCAATGCACAACACTACAGGTCGCAGCCTGCTGGGCAGCGCCATGCTGCTCGCTTGCATGCCCGCTGCTTATGCTTTTGAACTCACCGACGGAACTGAAGACTGGGCCGTACGTTTTGATAACACACTCAAGGCCAGCTACGGGCAGCGGGTTGAAAAGCAGAACTCGAAAATTGCCAGCACCGCTAACCTCAATGACGGCGACAAAAACTTCAGTGTCGGCAGCGCTGTCACCCAGCGCGTCGATTTGCTCACTGAATTGGATGTGGTCTACCAGGGCAGCATGGGCTTTCGGGTCAGCGGCGCGAGCTGGTACGACCATGCCTATGACCATGTGGGCTCCAGCTCCAATCCTTTTCCGGGGCAGGCGGGCAATGCCGGAAATCTGGTGGCGGCGCGGCCAGCGGCAGGCGGTGCGATTCAGCCCGGCGACTCGCTCAATGGCCACACGGCTCGCAAGCATGGCCTGAGCAATTACACCGACCGCTACTACAACGGCCCGTCCGGTGAGATTCTGGATGCCTTTGTGTTTTACAGCACCGAAATAGGTGAGCAGTCGATGCTCAGTGCCAAGCTGGGCAGGCACAACGTTTACTGGGGCGAGACTCTGTTCAACGCCGCCAACGGTATCAACTACGGCCAGTCGGCCCTTGATCTGGCCAAGCTGTACAACGTGCCCGGCACCGAAACCAAGGAGCTGTTCCTGCCACGCAACCAGCTCTCGGTGGCCTTTACGGTCAACCCGGAACTGACTCTGGGCGCGCAATATTTTCTGCAGTTTCAGAACTCGCGCCTGCCCGAAGGCGGCACCTATATGGGCGGCTACGACATGCTGGGCGAGGGTGCTGACCTGTTCTGGTTGCCGGTCCCCGGCTTGCTGGGCGGTGCCGGGGCCTACTACGGCGCACCCCGTGGTCATGATGTGAAACCCCACAACTCCGGTGATTTCGGCTTGATGGCCAAGTGGAGCCCGGAGTGGCTCGATGGCACCCTGGGTTTCTACTATCGCAATACCTCGGACACCATGCCGGCAGTGCTGATCAATGCGCCCAATTTGCACCTGCCGGGCCTGGCCGGTCTGCAGGGCGCCGAGTACATGACCGCGTATGCCGACGACATCGATATCTATGGCATCAGCCTGTCCAAAAGCGTGGGTCCGGTCAGCGTGGGCCTGGACCTGAACTACCGCGAAAACATGCCGCTGATGAGCAACTTCAGCACCGTCAACGCGACGCTGGATGCCCAGGCGGGAGCAGGGCTGATCAATGGCGCCAACTTGATTGCCGGTGTGCCCGGCAAGGGTGACACCGGGCTGGCCCGGGGCAAGACCTTGCATGTGGTGCTCAATGGCCTGGTGAGCTTTGGCAAGACGCCATTCTGGGATTCCTCCGCGCTGGCCGTTGAAGGCGCCATGATCCATCTGGTCAGCGTCGACAAGGGCAAGCAGACCTTCAAGGGCGACAGCAGCTACCGCGGTGTGGACAAGGTCGACACCAATGCCTGGACCCTGGCAGTCAACCTGACCCCGACCTGGTTCCAGGTGTTCCCGGGTGTCGACATGTTTATGCCGCTGGCCTGGAACATGGGTATCAAGGGCAACTCGGCGGTGCAGCTGGGCGGCAATGAAAACGCTGGCAGTTACTCCATCGGTGTCGCGGCGGACATCTATCAGAAGTACAAACTCGACCTCAAATACGTCGATGCCTTTGGCCCTTTCGATACCTGCGAAACCGGCTTTGACAACAATACCCCCGGGGCCAACGGCCTGTACCAGTGCATTCCCGGCCAGATCACCTCACAGGCCGGTCTGTCACCGCTGTTGAAAGACCGCGGGATGGTCACGGCTTCATTCAAGACCACCTTCTGATCGACGCTCGAATTATAAAAACAACTGGAGAGTATTCAGATGAACCTTCTATACAGCGTACTGGCAGCGTCCCTCGCTGCGGTGATTGGTGCTCAGGCCCAGGCGGCCGTTTCGCCCCAGGATGCGACAAAGCTGGGCGCCAGCCTGACCGGCGTGGGCGCCGAGATGGCGGCCAATGCCGATGGCTCGATCCCGGCCTACAGTGGCGGCCTGACCACCCCGCCTGCGAGTTTCAAGGCGGGTGAAAGCATGCGCCCGGACCCCTTTGTCGATGAAAAGCCGCTGTGGGTGATCGATGGCAAAAACGTCGACCAGTACAAAGGGCTGCTGACCGCCACCACGGTGGAGCTGGCCAGACGTTACCCGACTTACCGCATCGATGTGTACCCGACCCATCGCACGGTGTCCTTGCCCGCGGCGGTACTGGACAACAGCCGCAAAAACGCCACCGATGCCAAGGCCCTTAACGGCGGCCTATCGATCGATAACGTACTGCCCGGCGTGCCGTTTCCGATTCCGCAATCGGGCAACGAGGCCATGTGGAACCATCTACTGCGCTATCTGGGCACCAATTTCACTGCCAAGTACGACTCATGGAACGTAGACGCTGCGGGCGTGCCAACCCTGTCCACTACGGCAATGGCATTCATGAACTACCCGATCTACGAAAGCATGTCGAAGCCGGTGGCCAGCAGCGATATTTTTTACCAGATGAAGCTTTACTACACCGGGCCTGCACGTCGTGCAGGCGAGGCGATCATGCTCAAGGACTCGGCCGACCCGCTGGCCCAGCCGCGCAAGGCCTGGCAATACCTGCCGGGGCAGCGTCGGGTCAAGCTGGCGCCGGACCTGGCCTATGACACGCCCAACCCCGGGACTGCCGGGGCCAACACTTACGATGACACGTTTGTGTTCAACGGTGCGCTGGATCGCTACGACTGGAAGCTGGTGGGCAAGCAGGAAATGATCGTGCCCTACAACACCTACAAGCTGACCTATGCCAACCAGGCCAAAGCGTTGATCACCCCCAACCATCTTGCCCCCGATTATGTGCGCTGGGAGAAGCACCGCGTCTGGGTAGTGGAAGCCACGCTCAAGCCCGGTGCGCGGCATATCTACCACAAGCGCCGGTTCTACCTGGATGAAGACAGCTGGATCGCCCTGGCCTCCGATCAATATGACGCCAGTGGCAAGCTTTACCGTGGAGCCTTCACCTTCCTTAGCCAGAGCTACGACAAGCAGACCCCCGACACCACGCCGTTCATGATCTACGACCTGGTGGGCGGCAACTACAACATCAACGGCATTGTCGGCCCGTACGGCGGCATCAAGTACATCGAGACCCTGTCCAAAGTGCAGTGGGCACCGGACGCCCTGGCCGGTGCCGGGATTCGCTAAGTGACCGACTCGCACGCCGGGATGCACTTAGCGGTAACCCGGCGTCGTACTTCTGGAAGGTGCGGTATGGATGCTTTGAAAAAAATCACCCTGGCATGCCTGGGTTCGCTGCTGATGCAGGGCGCTGTGTTGGCGGCGGGTTATGTGGATGTCCTGGAACTGCCGGCCAAGCCCAGTGCCCTGGCCGTGCGCAGCCCTCTGGTGGGGATTGCCCGGGCCGGTGAGCGTCTGGTCGCGGTGGGCCAGCGCGGCCATATTGTCTATTCCGATGACGCAGGCCAGCACTGGGAGCAGGCCCGTGTGCCGCTGAGCAGTGATCTGAGTGCGGTGTTTTTCCCGTCGCCCACCCAGGGCTGGGCGGTGGGCAACGATGGTGTGGTGCTGCACAGCAGCGACGCCGGGGCCACCTGGAGTAAACAGCTGGACGGTCGACAAATCGGCGACTTGCTGATCAGGCATTACAGCGCCCTGGCCGCAGCGCAACCGGGCAGCGAGCACTGGCCGTTGCTGGTGGCGCAAGGTCGGCGCCTGGCCGCAGAAGGCGCCGACAAGCCGTTGCTCGACGTCTGGTTTGCCGACGACAAGCTCGGCTATGTGGTGGGCGTGTTCAACCTGATTTTGCGTACCGAGGATGGCGGTCAGAGCTGGACGCCGTTTCAGGACCGCATCGACAACCCCCAGGGCTTTCACCTCAACGCCATCGCTTCGACCGGTGACGGGCTGTATATCGCCGGTGAACAGGGCCTGCTGCTCAAGTGGGAAGAGGGCAGGCAGCGTTTTACGGCCTTGCACACACCTTACCAGGGCAGTTTTTTCGGGGTGATCGGCAAACCCGCAGAGGTGATCGTCTACGGCCTGCGCGGCAACGTATTGCGCAGCACCGATGGAGGCGAGCATTGGAGCCCGCTCAATAGCGGCCCGCAGGCCAGTATCACCGCAGCAATCATCGATGCCCAAGGCCGCTACGAGCTGTTTACCCAAGCGGGCTACACACTGGTCAGCAGCGGCACCGGCTTGCAGACGCTGGCGCAACCGGGCCTGCCACCGGTGGCCGGTGCCGTGCGTGCGGCTGACGGTTCGCGGGTGGTGGTGGGTAGCCGGGGTGCGCAGGCACTGGCTGGCGAATAAGACCTCGAACATTTAGAGCGAGAACCCACATGGGCAATATCAAGCAAGACAGCATGCCGGTGATCCGCGATCTGCGCGATTTCGACCGCAACTCCGGCAACCTGCTGGAGCGGTTGGTGTTCAACTATCGCCCGCTGTTTATGCTGTTGATGGCACTGATCACGGTGGTGCTGGGCTATATGGCCGTTACCCGCCTGGAACTGCGCCCCAGCTTCGAAAAAATGATTCCCCAGAGCCAGCCCTATATCCAGAATTACCTGGAGAACCGTCGGTCATTGCGCGGTCTGGGCAACTCGGTGCGGGTAGTGGTGGAGAACACCCAAGGGGATATTTTCGACCCGGGTTACCTGGACGTACTCAAGCAGGTCAATGACCAGCTGTTTATCACCGCTGGGGTTGACCGGGTATGGATGAAGTCGCTGTGGAGCCCAGGCGTACGCTGGACCGAAGTCACCGAAGAAGGCTTTCAGGGTGGCCCGGTGATGCCCGGTACTTACCAGGGCACGGCTGCCGACATCGAACAGCTGCGCCAGAACATTAGCCGAGCCGGGATCGTCGGCAGCCTGGTGGCCAGCGACTTCAAATCCAGCATGCTGATCGTGCCCCTGCTGGACACCACCTCGGCCACCGGTCAGGGCATCAACTACCAGCAGTTCTCCCGCTTGCTCGAAGAGCAGTTGCGCGACCGTATCGAGTTCGGCGGGGACAGCGCCGCCCGCAAGGCCGGGGAGGAGGGCGGCGGACAGTACAAGGTTCGCGTGATCGGTTTTGCCAAGCTGATGGGCGACCTGATCGATGGCCTGATCCAAGTAATGATGTTCTTTGCCCTGGCCGTAGTCACCTCGCTGCTGATCATCTACCTCTACACCCGTTGCGTGCGCAGCACCCTGCTGGTGGTGGGCTGCTCGCTGATCGCGGTGGTCTGGCAACTGGGCATCGTTGCCTGGCTGGGCTATGCGATTGACCCGTACTCGGTGCTGGTGCCGTTTTTGATCTTCGCCATCGGCGTGTCCCATGCGGCGCAAAAGATGAACGGCATCATGCAGGACATTGCCCGTGGCACCCACAAGCTGATTGCTGCGCGCTACACCTTTCGTCGTCTGTTTATTGCCGGTGTCACCGCGTTGCTGGCCGATGCGGTGGGCTTTGCGGTGCTGATGCTGATCGATATTCCGGTGATCCAGGACCTGGCCATCACCGCCAGTATCGGGGTTGCGGTGCTGATCTTTACCTCGCTGCTGCTGATGCCCGTGGCATTGTCCTACGTTGGCGTGGGGCGCAAGGCGGCCGAGCGTGCGTTGAAAATCGAGATCCGCGCCGACGGGCACCGGGGCCTGGGCAAACTGTGGGACCTGCTTGACCGCTTCACCACCCGCAAGTGGGCCACGGGTGCGGTACTGCTAGCGGCCTTGATGGGCGTCGGTGGTTTTATGGTCAGCCTGCACTTGCAGATCGGCGACCTCGACAGCGGCGCCCCGGAGTTGCGTGCCGACTCGCGCTATAACCGTGATAACGCCTACATCACCAGTCACTACGCGCTGTCCAGTGACCTGTTTGCGGTGATGGTCAAGACTGCACCGGAAGGTTGCCTTGATTACCAGACCCTGATCCTCGCCGATCGCCTGGCCTGGGAGCTGCAACAGGCGCCCGGGGTACAGGCCACGTCGTCGCTGGTCAACGCCGTGCGCCAGATCACGGCAGGCTCCTATGAAGGCAACCCCAAGCTCAACAGCATCCAGCGCAATCAGGACGTGCTCAACTATGCCGCCCAGCAGGCCTCGGTCAACTCCCCGGAACTGTTCAACACCGATTGCTCGCTGATGCCGGTGATTGCCTATCTCAAGGACCACAAGGCCCAGACCCTGGATTCCGTGGTCGCCATTGCCGACTCGTTCGCCAGGGCCAACAGCACCCCGCAGCGCCAGTTTTTACTGGCGGCCGGTACGGCGGGCATCGAGGTAGCGACCAATATCGTGGTGCGCGAAGCCAACCGCACCATGCTGCTGTATGTGTATGCGGCGGTCACGCTGTTCTGCCTGATCACCTTCCGCAGTTGGCGCGCCACTCTGGTGGCCTTGCTGCCGCTGGTGCTGACCTCGATCCTGTGCGAAGCACTGATGGTGGTCATGGGCATCGGCGTCAAAGTGGCGACCTTGCCGGTGATCGCCCTCGGGGTGGGCATCGGCGTGGATTACGCGCTGTACCTGCTCAGCGTGCAATTGCATTACCAGCGCCAGGGCCTGTCACTGGGTGAGGCCTACCGCAAGGCGGTGGCCTTTACCGGGCGGGTCGTGGCGCTGGTGGGCATTACCCTGGCGGCAGGCGTGGTGTGCTGGATCTGGTCGCCGATCAAGTTTCAGGCGGATATGGGCATCCTGCTGACCTTTATGTTCCTGTGGAACATGCTGGGGGCGCTGATTCTGATTCCTGCCTTGTCGTATTTCCTGTTGCGCGGCCCCGCGTTGAACCCTCGTATTGCTCCGGAGCAACGCGCCGCCAACCTTCAAAAAACGGGCATGCGTCATGCCCGTACTCTGTCCGAGAACGCCAATCATGTCTGACTACAAAGCTCCCCTGCGCGATATGCGCTTCGTGCTCAATGAGGTTTTCCAGGTGTCCCGGCTATGGGCCCGACTGCCGGGTATGGCCGAGGTGGTGGATGAGGAGACCGCTGCGGCGATCCTTGAAGAAGCGGGCAAGATCAGCGCCGGGATCATTGCGCCGTTGCGCCAGAGCGGCGATGAGCAAGGCTGCGTGTGGAGCAGCGCCGGGGTGACAACCCCGCAGGGGTTTGTTGCGGCCTATCAGGCATTTGCCGAAGGCGGCTGGGTGGGCGTGGGCGGTAGCCCGCAGTTCGGTGGCATGGGCATGCCCAAGGTGATCTGCGCCCAGGTCGAAGAAATGGTCAACGGTGCCAACCTGTCGTTCGGCCTGTACCCGATGTTGACCGCCGGTGCTTGCCTGTCGATTTACGCCCACGCCAGCGAAGAGCTGAAGCAAAAGTACCTGCCCAATCTGTATGCCGGGATCTGGACCGGTTCCATGTGCCTGACCGAGGCCCATAGCGGTACTGATCTGGGGCTGATCCGCACCCGCGCCGAGCCACGCGCCGACGGCAGTTACGCGCTCAGCGGCAGCAAGATGTTTATTACCGGCGGCGAGCATGATCTGAGTGAAAACATCATTCATCTGGTTCTCGCCCGTCTGCCGGATGCCCCTGCCGGGCCCAAGGGCATCTCGCTGTTTCTGGTGCCCAAGGTGCTGGTCAATGCCGATGGCTCGCTGGGTGAACGCAACTCGCTGGCTTGCGGCTCCATCGAACACAAGATGGGCATCAAGGCCTCTGCCACCTGCGTAATGAACTTCGACCAGGCCACCGGCTGGTTGGTCGATGCCCCCGGCAAGGGCCTGGCGGCGATGTTCACCATGATGAACTACGAGCGTCTGGGCGTGGGTATCCAGGGCCTGGCCCAGGGTGAGCGCTCTTATCAGGCCGCTATCGAGTACGCCCGCGAGCGTTTGCAAAGCCGCGCATCCGCAGGCGCACAGGCCCCGGAAAAGCCCGCCGACCCGATCATTGTGCACCCCGACGTGCGGCGCATGCTGCTCACCATGAAAGCCCTGAACGAAGGCGGGCGGGCATTTTCCAGCTATGTGGCACTGCAACTGGATACTGCCAAATACAGCGATGACGCGGCCACCCGCCAGCGCGCACAAGACCTTGTGGCCCTGTTGACCCCGGTGGCCAAGGCGTTTCTGACCGATATGGGCCTGGAAACCACCTTGCACGGGCAAATGGTGTTCGGCGGCCATGGCTATATCCGCGAGTGGGGCCAGGAGCAACTGGTGCGCGACGTGCGCATCACTCAGATCTATGAAGGCACCAATGGCATTCAGGCGCTGGACCTGGCAGGGCGCAAGACTGTGGGCAGCGGCGGGGCGCTGTACCGGCTGTTCGCTGATGAAATCCGCCAGTTTATCGCCTCTGCCGGAGCTGAACTGAGCGAGTTCAACCAGCCGTTGGGTGCCGCACTGGACACTCTGGACGAGCTGACCGCCTGGCTGCTGGACCGCGCGCAAAACAACCCCAATGAGGTTGGCGCGGCCTCGGTCGAGTATCTTCAGGTGTTCGGTTATACCGCCTACGCTTACCTGTGGGCGCGCATGGCCGGGGCGGCGCTGGGCAAACTTCAGGAAGATGACTTCTACGCCAGCAAACTGGGCACTGCACGTTTCTACTTCGCCCGCCTGTTGCCACGTATTGCCTCCCTGAGCGCATCGGTCAAGGCGGGCAGCGAAAGCCTCTACCTGCTCGATACTGCGCAGTTCTAAAACAGTTTCAGGACCCACCACCATGCTGAAGACAAAAATAATTCCACCAGCACCCGGGGCATACACCTACCCCCTGTTGATCAAGAGCCTGCTGCTGTCGGGGGAGCGCTACGAGCCCGATAATCAAATCGTTTACGCCGACAAGCTGCGCTACAGCTATAAAACCCTCAACCAGCGCATCCGCAGGCTGGCCAATGCGCTCACGGCGGCCGGAGTCAAGGCCGGCGACACGGTGGCCATGCTCGACTGGGACAGCCACCGTTACCTGGAGTGTTTTTTTGCCGTGCCGATGATTGGCGCCGTGCTGCATACGGTCAATATCCGGCTTTCGGCAGATCAGGTGCTCTACACCATGAACCACGCCGAGGATGACCTGGTGCTGGTGCATGATGATTTTGTGCCCTTGATCGAGCAGATCCACGACGGCCTGACTACCGTCAAAGGCTATATCCGTCTCTGCGATGAACCTGAGTGCGGCACTGCAATACCGGTGCTGGGCGAATATGAAACCCTGCTGGCACGGGCTTCATCCGAATACGATTTCCCTGACTTTGATGAAAACTCGGTGGCGACGGTCTTTTACACCACGGGCACCACCGGCAGCCCCAAAGGCGTGTATTTCACCCATCGACAACTGGTGCTGCATACCCTGACGGCCGTCGGCTCCCTGAGCGGTTACCAGAGCATGCCTCTGGTGCGTTCCGATGATGTGTATATGCCCATCACCCCGATGTTCCATGTGCATGCCTGGGGCGTGCCCTACGTGGCAACCCTGATGGGGATCAAGCAGGTGTACCCCGGCCGTTACGAGCCCAACAGCCTGGTCCGGTTGTTTCGTGACGAGAAGGTCACCTTCTCCCATTGCGTACCGACCATTTTGCAAATGATCCTGGCTTGCGACGAAGCCAGGGACACCCGTTTTGACGGCTGGAAAATGCTCCTGGGCGGCAGTGCCCTGACCCTGGGGCTTGCCACCCAGGCCAGTGCCAAAGGCATTCAGGTACACAGCGGCTACGGCATGTCCGAGACCTGCCCGTTGCTGTGCACCAGCTACCTGAGCGCAGCCGAAATCGAACAGTCCACCCAGGCGCAGTTGACCCTGCGCATCAAGACCGGCATGCCGACGCCGATGGTGGACTTGAAAATCATCGATGGCAGTGGCCATGCCGTGGCCCACGATGGCGAGTCTTTGGGCGAGATCGTGGTGCGGGCGCCGTGGCTGACCCAGGGCTATCTGCACGAAGCCGAAAAGGGCGCCGAGCTTTGGCAGGATGGCTGGCTGCACACCGGCGACCTGGCTTCCATCGACCCCAGGGGCCGGGTGGAAATCAAGGACAGGATCAAGGACGTGATCAAGACGGGCGGCGAGTGGATCAGCTCCCTGGACCTGGAAAACCTGATCAGTGAGCACAGCTCGGTGAGTGCTGTCGCGGTGGTGGGCGTTGCCGACGAGCAATGGGGCGAACGGCCTATGGCGCTGGTGGTGTGCGCTCCCGGGCAGGTACTCGATCAACCACTACTTGAAGCCCACTTGCAGCAATTTGTGGCCTGTGGCCGGATCAACAAGTGGGCGATTCCCAAGCAGTTTGACTTTGTTGTGGAGATCCCGAAAACCAGTGTGGGCAAGATCAACAAGAAGCTGATTCGGGAGAACCAGCGCAAGTGAGTTGACCTGATATACCGCGTCGCCCGAATCTCAGGCAAGCACCGTGGATTTGTGGGAGCGGGCTTGCTCGCGATGCAGGCTACGCGGTTTTCCTGAGCATGCGCGTTGTTGCCATCGCGAGCAGGCTCGCTCCCACAGATTCAGCTCCCCTGTACCCGCCCCGGATAATTCATCACAAACTGCACATGAGCCTTGACCCCGGTGGCCAGGGTGGCATCGTCGGCAGTGAAGTAGGGGCTGTGGTTATTCGCCGCCTTGCTCATATCCTGCCCTTCAGGCGTGGCGCCCAAAAATACAAACAGGCCCGGGACTTTCTCGGCGTAGTACGAGAAGTCTTCGCTGGGCGACAGGGACGCCGGCAGCAACTGCACCTTGCCGGGCGCTGCCAGCTCCAGTGCCGGGACCATCGCCGCAGTCAGAAGTGGGTCGTTGCTGGTGACCGGTGCATGGTTGACCAGCAGCAAATGGGCTTCGGTCTCATAGGCACTGGCGATGCCTTGCACCAATGGCGGCATTTTTTTCAGCAGGGTGTCACGTACTGCCGCGCTGTTGCTGCGGATGGTGCCGGTCATTTCCACGGTTTCGGGAATGATATTGGCCGCAGAACCGGCATTGATGGTGCCGACACTGATCACCCCCATCCCCTGGGTCAAATCAGCCCGGCGGCTGACCAGGGTTTGCAGGCCATTGATAATGCCCGCACTGGCCACCACCGGGTCAACTCCGCTCCAGGGTGCCGAGCCGTGGGTCTGCTGGCCCTTGACGATGATGCGAAAGCCGTCGCTGCTGTTGAGTACGGTGCCTGCTTTGTAATACAGGTGCCCGGTGGGGTAGCCCGCCATCACATGCACGCCGAAAATCGCTTCGACCTTGGGTGAGTCGAGCGCGCCGTCGCGGATCATCGCTTGGGCGCCGATCAGGGTATCGCTCGCAAATTCGTCCACATCCGCCGCGCCTTCTTCGGCAGGCTGGAACAGGAACACCACGGTGCCTGCCACTTGATCACGGTGCTCGGCCAGCACCTTGGCTGCGACCAGCAGCATGGCGGTGTGGGTGTCATGGCCGC
This sequence comes from Pseudomonas sp. B414, assembly GCF_055408445.1. Taxonomy (NCBI): domain Bacteria; kingdom Pseudomonadati; phylum Pseudomonadota; class Gammaproteobacteria; order Pseudomonadales; family Pseudomonadaceae; genus Pseudomonas; species Pseudomonas sp. B414. Next base: position 27,187 of record NZ_JBUZTQ010000044.1, read on the forward strand.
AGGCGTGCATCACCGGCACGGTCTTGCCCAGGCGCACGCCGGTGGCTGTGCTGGCATAGGGCAGGCCGGTCATCTCCTTGACGGGCAGGGCGTCCATATCGGCCCGCAGGGCCATCACCGGGCCGGGCAGGCCGCCCTTGAGCACGCCAACCACACCGGTCTTGCCCACCTGGGTGCGCACCTGCAAACCCATGCTCTTGAGTTGCTCGGCGACCAGAGCGGCAGTCTTGAACTCCTGATTGCCCATCTCCGGGTTCTGGTGAAGGGTGTGTCGCAAGGAAATGACCTGCGCATTCACCGCGGCAACGGCGGGGTTGACCCAACTGAGGTCTGCAGCCTGGCTGGTGCTGGCAGTCAGTGCGCTCAACAGCGCGAGATACAGGGGGGCAGGGCTTAGACGGCTGAACATCATTGTTCTCTTGTTTGTTGTTTTTAGGGCGCACAGGGTAAGGCGTCGCCAGGCCCATATGCGAAACCGGCGGGCTAAAAGTGTGCGGTTACCGGACATTAGCCGAGGGTCCAATTGATCTGCCGGGGTGCCCATGCCTACTCTGGCATACGTGACACCCATAATAATGACAACACCGAGTACCTTGCCGATGGATAGCCGCCTGCTGAGTGAGCGCAGTAGCGTGTTCCGACACGCCGACCCACATGCCGTGTCCGATTATGTGAACCAGCATGTCGGCCAGCACTGCATTGGCCTTTCCAGAACCACCCGGCCGCTGGCCAGCCTCAATCACCGCAAATTTGCCGAACTGGACCTGTGCCGTATCAGTTATGGCGGCAGTGTGCGCGTGACCTCGCCCGCACTGGAGACCATCTTTCACTTGCAGGTGCTGCTCAGCGGCAATTGCCTGTGGCGCGGCCCGAACCGCGAGCACCATCTGGTGCCGGGAGAGTTGCTGGTGATCAACCCGGATGATCCGGTGGATCTGACTTACTCCCGGGACTGCGAAAAGTTCATCCTTAAAATACCGGCCAAATTGCTTGAGTCAGTGTGTGACGATCAGCGCTGGCGACGGCCAGCTGGCGGTGTGCGCTTTGTGCGCAATCATTACCGGCTCGATGAGCTGGAAGGCTTTCTCGGTTTGCTGGGCATGGTGTGCCAGGAATCCGAGGCCAGCGACCCGCTGTTGCGGGTGCAGGAGCATTACACGCAGATTGTCGGCAGCAAATTGCTGACCCTGATGCAGACCAATATCAGCCGTGAAAACCTGGCATCAGGCAGTGTCAGTATTGAGCGCATCCTCGATTACATCGAGCGCAGTCTCAAACAGGAAATCAGCGCTGAAGACCTGGCCGCGCAGGCCTGTATCAGCCAGCGTTCACTCTATAGCCTGTTCGAGCGCCAGTTGGGCGTGACGCCCTTGCAGTACATCCGCCAGCGCAAGCTGGAACGTATCCACGCCTGCCTGAATGACCCCAGTTGCACGGTGCGCAGCCTTACCGAGCTGGCGCTGGATTATGGCTTTGTGCATTTGGGGCGGTTTTCCGAAAGCTATCGGTTGCAGTTCGGTGAGCTGCCTTCGAGCACCCTCAAGCGCCGGCTGAACAACCTTGGGAGAGCACCTGCGCCATACCTCAAAGGTAGTGTTGTGCACCAATAACATCGAGGTAATAAAACATGGCAGGGCTTAAATAGCCTGCCATGCTGCACATATGAGACATTATTCCAGAATGCTTTATTAGCGCTTTTGTTCAATCTTGACTCGAGAAACCTTGCCATCAAGGCCATTGTGGTAAAAAGCCCTGATTTTGAAAGTGCGGTTCTCGAAGTTCTTCTCAAAGCTGCCAATCACAATATTGTTTTCATTGATGCCAATATCGCGCTTCACATCAATAATGACGTAGTCATCTTTCTGGCTGCCTGTGGGCGAGTCGAACAGGGTAATCCGGGTTCCCTTCGCAACGCCACGTAGCCGCATGGATCGGGCTTCATCATTTTCACAGCCACGACTGGCCAGGCGGAAATTATAGTTATGGCCCGCAGGAATAACGCAAACTGAATCCTGGCTAGCGGAATTACCTTCATAAAAATAAAATCCACCCTGAGACAGAGCGGCTGCATAAGGAAAGGCATCGCCAGTTTGGTTGAAGTCGATCGCAATATAGTTGGGGTTTTTGCGCTGACCAATAAGAGTGGCGCAATGTCGATCGACCCGGCGTTCCAGATAAGTCAAGTTGTTATCCATATGCCCGGCATGTGCGGTGGACGAACCCCATCTATGAAACTGATTGAGCACAAACAAGCGCTTCCAGTTATCGACGCCAGAATCTGTCGTTGTCTGTATGGCATGTTTTTTATCTGACCACCGCGATTCACAGCTCCAGTTATGTTTGAGCGCAGTGAGGCCCAGATCCCAGTAGTTTTGAGTCTGCCAACTATTGTTAAGTAGGATAGGGACCGTTCTGCCGCTCACCTGATAGCGCCCACTCTTGCTGTCTGTGAAGATAATCAAACGCTTGTTGCTTGCAATGATCTGTTGCAGGGTCGGCCATGAGGAGCCACTATAGGCCTCGGGATCAAAGACCCAGTTGCCCAACTCTGGAACGGCCTGAAGCGACTTCAAAAACCCCTCGTTATCCATGTGGTTTTCCAATATCAGCGTGACGACTGCATTGGGGTTACTGAGAAGAAAAGGAATAAAGACTTCTTTCAAAGCTGTCGAGAATTTTTTATGTGCGCGTGCATCGCATGTCGAGTTCTTGGAGACGTGACACAAATAAGCCTCTTTCGTAGCTTTAAGCTTTCCTGGGTGTAAATCCAGCATGAAACCACGCACGCCTCGGTTCAGTTGAACCGCCATATCATCCAGATAACCGTTATGGGCTGTCACCCACGTGTACTCGTTGAATGGTTTTGTAAAGTTGTTTATGCCTGGTGCTGTCTCGGCCGCGTGCGCCTGGCAACCAAAAAAAGCGCCTGCCAACAAAAAGAATTTGCTGCACTGATTCATAAATGCCTTCTGACAAATAATTGATTCTCGGCCAGCCCGTTAATGGCAGACCAATTGTGAATACCCAGGGTGTAATCATTCGAAAATCCCGTCTTGCGTAACAGCCGACCGCTCGACATGCTGAAGCAACTATGCAGCGAAGCTACGCAGTTGTTAGAGGTAGGGTTGATCAAGAAGGGTGATGGGTGTCTTGGCGGCAACTCTGCCCGATCGGCTAATCGATGTATGTAATCTGTTTCTCTAAAAAGGTGAGGTTTTTTTTCGTGCCGTCCGGCTGTTCCAGTACATGCAACTCGTCCAGGCCCATGCCCAGAGAGCTTATTGGGGAATCTCTCAAGTCTGAAAGCATTGCGTGAATCCAGCATCGACTCGGTCAGTCCCCTCTCCCTGCGCAGGAGGGTGAGGGCCGCTCTGTGCACTAATCGGATAGCGATTGGCAGTAAACGGCTATTACCCCCTGTATCGATTCCCTAACCTGACCCGGCCTGGATAATAACAACGGAGGCCCTGGCCATGTCCCTGGGTATCGATTACTTGAATGCCATGCTTGAAGACGACAAAGAGAAGGGCATCTACCGCTGCAAGCGCGAGATGTTTACCGACCCGGACCTCTTCGAACTGGAAATGACCCATATCTTCGAGGGCAACTGGATCTACCTTGCCCACGAAAGTCAGATCCCCAACGTCAACGATTTCCTGACCACCACCATGGGCCGCCAGCCGATCTTTATCGCGCGTAACAAGGCCGGTGAACTCAACGCCTTTCTTAACGCCTGCAGCCATCGCGGCGCCATGCTCTGCCGCCACAAGAGCGGCAACCGCGCCAGCTATACCTGCCCGTTCCACGGCTGGACCTTCAACAACAGCGGCAAGCTGCTCAAGGTCAAGGACCCGAGCGCTGCCGGTTACCCGCAAGGCTTCAACTGCGAAGGCTCCCATGACCTGACCAAAGTGGCGCGCTTCGAGTCCTATCGCGGCTTTCTGTTTGGCAGTCTCAACCCTGAGGTCAAATCCCTGGCCGAGCATCTGGGTGAGTCGGCGAAGATCATCGATATGATCGTCGACCAGTCCGCTGACGGCCTGGAAGTGCTGCGCGGTTCCAGCTCCTATATCTACGAAGGCAACTGGAAACTCACCGCCGAAAACGGTGCCGATGGTTACCACGTCAGTTCCGTGCACTGGAACTACGCCGCGACGCAAAACCAGCGCACCCTGCGCGAAGCCGGTGAAGAAATCAAAACCATGAGCGCCGGCAGCTGGGCCAAGGGCGGCGGCGGTTTCTACTCTTTCGACCACGGTCATTTGCTGCTCTGGACCCGCTGGGCCAACCCCGAGGACCGCCCGGCCTACGAGCGCCGCGATGAACTGGCCCGTGACTTCGGCCAGGCCCGTGCCGACTGGATGATCGACAACTCGCGCAACCTGTGCCTGTACCCCAACGTCTACCTGATGGACCAGTTCAGCTCGCAAATCCGCATCGCCCGGCCCATCTCCGTGGACAAGACCGAGATCACCATCTACTGCATCGCGCCCAAGGGCGAGAGCAGCGAGGCGCGCACCAAACGCATCCGCCAGTATGAAGACTTCTTCAATGTCAGTGGCATGGCCACCCCGGATGACCTCGAAGAGTTCCGCTCCTGCCAGACCGGCTACGGCGCTGGCCGCGGCTGGAATGACATGTCCCGTGGGGCTGAGCACTGGGTCGAAGGCGCCGATGCCGCCGCCACAGAAATCGATCTCAAACCGCTGCTGTCCGGGGTGCGTACCGAAGATGAAGGCCTGTTTGTGCTGCAACACAAGTACTGGCAGGAAACAATGCTCAAGGCCGCCGCCGGCGAGCCACAGTTGATCCCTGTGGAGGCCGTGTAATGAACAGCCTTTACCCGATTGTGCGGGACTTTCTGTACCGCGAAGCGCGTTACCTGGACGATGGCCAGTGGGATCAATGGCTGGAGCTGTACGCCGCCGATGCCAGCTTCTGGATGCCGTGCTGGGATGACAACGACAGCCTCACCGAAGACCCGCAAAGCGAAATCTCGCTGATCTGGTACGGCAACCGTGGTGGCCTGGAAGACCGCGTGTTCCGCATCAAGACCGAGCGCTCCAGTGCGACCATGCCGGACACCCGTACCTCGCACAACCTGAGCAATATCGAGATCGTCGACGAAGCCAACGGGCTGTGCCAAGTGCGTTTTAACTGGCACACCCTGAGCTATCGCTACAAGACCACCGACAGCTACTTTGGCACCAGCTTTTACACTCTCGATATGCGCGGCCCACAGCCGTTGATCAAGGCGAAAAAAGTCGTGCTCAAGAATGACTACGTGCGTCAGGTCATCGACATCTACCACATCTGATCAACGCTGTGATGCGTGCCTGAGGCTGCCTGTGGGCACCCGGGCCGGGCATTGCCTGCGAGGTACATTATGAGCTATCAAATTGCGCTCAATTTCGAAGACGGGGTCACTCGTTTTATCCAGGCCAACAGCCAGGAAACCGTCGCCGACGCGGCTTATCGCCAGGGCATCAATATCCCGCTGGACTGCCGCGACGGCGCTTGCGGCACCTGCAAGTGCTTTGCCGAAGCCGGGCAATACGAGCTGGGCGATGAATATATCGACGACGCTCTTAGCGAGGATGAGGTCAAACAGGGCTATGTGCTGACCTGCCAGATGCGCGCCGCCAGTGACTGCGTATTGCGGGTGCCTGCCTCTTCGGCCGTATGCAAGACCCAACAGGCCAGTTTTGACGCGGTTATCAGCGATGTACGGCAGTTGTCCGAAAGCACCATCGCACTGTCGATCAAGGGCGAGGCACTGGGCAGCCTGGCATTTTTGCCGGGCCAGTACGTCAATCTGCAGGTGCCGGGCAGCGAGCAGACGCGGGCCTATTCCTTCAGCACCCTGCAAAAGAATGGCGAAGTCAGCTTTTTGATCCGCAATGTCCCGGGCGGGCTGATGAGCAGCTTCTTGACCGGCATCGCCAAGACGGGCGACAGCATGACCCTGGCCGGGCCGCTGGGCAGCTTCTACCTGCGCCAGATCCAGCGGCCCTTGCTGTTGCTGGCCGGCGGCACCGGGCTGGCGCCGTTTACCGCCATGCTGGAAAAAATCGCCGAGCAGGGCAGTGCCCATCCGCTGCATCTGATCTATGGCGTAAGCAATGACTTTGATCTGGTCGAGCTGGACCGCCTGCATGCCCTGAGCGAGCGTATCGCCAATTTCAGCTTCAGTGCCTGCGTGGCCAACCCGCAGAGCCAGCACCCGCTCAAGGGCTATGTCACCCAGCATATCGAACCCTGCCACCTCAATGCCGGTGATGTTGACGTGTACCTGTGCGGCCCGCCGCCAATGGTGGAGGCGGTCAACCTGTATATCCGCGAGCAGGGCATCACCCCGGCCAATTTCTACTACGAAAAATTCGCCGCTGCGGCCTGATCCCCTTTTATACGAGGTTGCCATGAACAACAGATTCGACAACAAGGTGGCGCTGGTCACTGGCGCGGCACAGGGCATCGGGCGGCGGGTGTGTGAACGTCTGCTGGCCGAAGGTGCGCAAGTGATTGCAGTGGATCGCTCAGAGCTGGTTTTCGAGCTCCAGGGCGAGGGCGTGCTGGCCCTGACCGCTGACCTGGAGCAATACGCCGATTGCGCGCGGGTGATGGCGGCGGCGGTGGACACCTTCGGCCGCCTCGACGTGCTGGTCAACAACGTGGGCGGCACCATCTGGGCCAAGCCTTTCGAGCATTACCAGGTCGAGGAAATCGAGGCCGAAGTGCGCCGCTCGCTGTTCCCCACCCTGTGGTGCTGCCATGCGGCGCTGCCGTACATGCTGGAACAGGGCAAAGGGGCGATCGTCAATGTCTCGTCCATCGCCACTCGCAGCATCAATCGGGTGCCGTATGGCGCAGCCAAGGGTGGGGTTAATGCGCTGACCGCTTGCCTGGCCTTCGAGAACGCCAAGCGTGGCATTCGGGTCAACGCCACCGCCCCGGGGGGCACCGAAGCGCCGCCACGACGTATAGCGCGCAATGAAGCCGAACAGAGCCCGGACGAGAAAACCTGGTATCAGCAAATCGTCGATCAGACCCTCGACAGCAGCCTGATGAAACGCTACGCCAGCCTCGATGAGCAGGTCGGCGCGATCCTGTTTCTGGCCAGTGACGAAGCCTCCTATATCACCGGCGTAACCCTGCCGGTCGGCGGTGGCGACCTCGGTTGAAAGGCCCGCAAACCCTCTCTGACAGGAACAGTGAAATGACCCATGTGCTGATTCAAAGCCTGACCACCCTGATCGTTGATTTGCCCACCATCCGCCCGCATACCCTGGCGATGCACACCATGCGCAAGCAGACCCTGGTGATTGTGCGCCTGCGCTGCAGTGACGGCATCGAAGGCATCGGCGAAGCCACCACCATCGGTGGCCTGGCCTACGGCTATGAAAGCCCGGAAAGCATCAAGGCCAATATCGACGCGCACCTGGCGCCAATCCTGGTGGGCAAGCCGGCGGCCAATATCAACGCCGCCATGCAAAGCCTGGACAAGATTGCCAAGGGCAATACCTTTGCCAAATCCGGTATCGAAAGCGCGCTGCTCGACGCTCAGGGCAAGCGTTTGGGCCTGCCGGTCAGCGAGCTGCTCGGCGGCCGCGTGCGTGACAGCCTGGAAGTTGCCTGGACCCTGGCCAGCGGCGACACCGCCCGCGATATCGCTGAAGCGCAGCAGATGCTGGACAGGCGTCGCCACCGCATCTTCAAATTGAAGATCGGTGCCAATCCGCTGGAGCAGGATCTCAAGCATGTACTGGCGATTAAAAAGGCCCTGGGCGACCGGGCCAGTGTGCGCGTGGACGTTAACCAGTACTGGGACGAATCCCAGGCCATTCGGGGTTGCCAGGTGCTGGGTGACAACGGCATCGACCTGATCGAGCAGCCGATCTCCCGAGTCAACCGCTGCGGGCAGGTGCGCCTGAATCTGCGCAGCCCGGCGCCGATCATGGCGGACGAGTCCATCGAAAGTGTCGAGGACGCCTTCAGCCTCGCAGCGGACGGTGCGGCCAGCGTGTTTGCCCTGAAGATCGCGAAAAACGGTGGCCCTCGCGCCGTGTTGCGTACGGCGCATATCGCCGAGGCGGCAGGTATCGCACTTTACGGCGGCACCATGCTTGAAGGCTCGGTGGGCACCCTGGCGTCGGCCCATGCCTTTCTGACCCTCAAGCAACTGACCTGGGGCACTGAACTGTTCGGGCCGCTGTTGCTGACCGAAGACATCGTTACCGAGGCGCCGCAGTACCGCGACTTTGAGCTGCATATTCCGCGTACCCCAGGGCTGGGCCTGACGCTGGATGAAGAGCGGCTGGCGCGTTTCAGCAGAGGCTGAATTTTCTACAACCCTGGGAGCGGGCTGAAATCGGATTTGTGAATGCCACAAGACGTGTGGGAGCTGGCTTGCCTGCGATGCAGGCGACTCGGTACATCAGGCCAACCGCGCTGATGCCATCGCGAGCAAGCTCGCTCCCACAATGATTGGGGCTGAAATCGGACTTGTGAATGCCACAAGACCTGTGGGTGCTGGCTTACCTGCGATGCAGGCGACTGGGTACATCAGGCCAACTGCGCTGATGCCATCGCGAGCAAGCTCGCTCCCACAATGATTGGGGCTGAAATCGGACTTGTGAATGCCACAAGACCTGTGGGTGCTGGCTTACCTGCGATGCAGGCGACTGGGTACATCAGGCCAACTGCGCTGATGCCATCGCGAGCAAGCTCGCTCCCACAATGATTGGGGCTGAAATCGGACTTGTGA
>NZ_JBUZTQ010000045.1:0-35231 GCF_055408445.1 Pseudomonas sp. B414
AAGTCATGGGAGAGGTGATGCAGGAAGCCTTGGCTATGCGGCATGATGCTCCGGCTTCAATTCAATAACCGTGTTGCACTCAGCTCCTGCAACCGCCTTTCCTATTCCACCAATTCAGATGGTGAAGGTCGACACTTCCTTACCGCATCCAAGCTCATCCCATTAAAGAACGGTGTAAGCGTTCCCGTATTGCTGTCGATGGATTGTGCGAACGATGAAGCGCTGCTCAGCGCGTACCTTAGGTCGACGATTATTGCACTACCGCTTTTACTAATACTCATCGGAGCAAGTGCTTGGGCCGTAGTACAACAAGGACTTTCTCCACTGAGAGAGTTCCGGAAGGTCGCCGCCATGATCTCGGCTCAAGATCTCAACCATCGACTTTCTGTTGTTAAAATGCCTCAGGAGCTTAGTGAGTTGGCTCATGGCATCAACTTCATGCTGCACCGGCTCGACAGCGGTATTCAGCAGTTGTCGCAATTTTCAGATGACTTAGCCCATGAATTACGATCCCCGATCACCAATTTGATGGGCAAGGCCCAGGTTACCCTTTCTCGGGAGCGTCCGGCAGAAGAATACAAAGCTGTGCTGGAGTCATGCACCGAGGAGTTGGGGCGTGTCACGCGAATTGTCTCGGATATGCTCTTCTTAGCTCAGGTCAGCCATCCCGCGGCACTTGTCCCGTTCGAAACAATCACCTTAGAAGATGAAGCATTTAAGGTGGTCGATCTGTTTTCACTGTCTGCGGAAGAGAAACGTATCACCCTGAATGTTACCGGAACTGGCAAGACGATTGGCGACAGGTTAATGATACAGCGAGCAATATCCAATCTATTGTCCAACGCAATTCGCCATTGCCCTGCGGGACAATCTATTTCAATTGTTATTGAAAACTATGCCGAACAGGTATCGCTACTTGTAGGCAACCCTGGAGCAGGAATCGAACCTCAGCATCTGTTGCACTTGTTTGACCGCTTTTATCGGATTGATACAAGTCGCTCGCGTGCTGAAGGTGGCACTGGTCTTGGCTTAGCTATTGTTCGATCGATCATGAGCCTCCACCAGGGAACTGCGGATGTTCAAAGCATGCCTGGCAGCATGACCGTTTTCAGGCTGAGCTTCCCAAACCTCGACGGACAGACCACTTGGCAACAGGCTAGAAAGGTTCAAGGGTAAATTCCCGCAACAAACCTGTGCAACCCTCCCTGCACCACTGGACATGCGCCTGTGGTCAGGTTTTTTAATGTCCGCTGAGTTCTGAGTAAATCGCAGCAACCCCTACTCCGACATGAGATGTTTGCAAGATCCCGCTCTAGTGCTGCATGCCTTCGTTTTCTTCAAGCGCTGCATGAAACTGCAAGTTTTCCAGTTGAAGAGTCGTATGGCTGATATGGAATACCTCGCTCATCAGCCGAGTCACCTCAGCCAATATATCTTGCTCAGATCGGGAGCTACGCAAGATTACAAGGTGAGCACTCATGACATTCTTGCCGCTGGTCAGGGCCCAGATATGCAGGTCATGGATATCCTCAACGCCTTCAACCGCCCTGATGCACGCTTCCACTTCAGCGATATCGATGCCATCCGGAACCCCTTGCAACAGGATGTTCATGCTTTCTTTGAGCAAAACCCAGGTTCTGGGAAGCACCCACAGGCCGATAGCTGCGGCAACGATCGAGTCAACCCAAGTGAATCCGGTAAAACGAATGATCAATGCCGCCCCTATTACGCCCATGGAGCCCAACATGTCGCTCCATACTTCTAGGTACGCGCCTTTTACGTTAAGACTTTCGGCACTGGCAGACATTAGCAACCGCATTGAAACAAGGTTCACAACTAGTCCGATCACTGCGACGATCAGCATCCCTGTCGATTGGATTTCTGTCGGGGCTTTAAACCGCTGATAAGCTTCATACAAGATGTACACCGCCACCATGAACAACAAAATCGCGTTAAAAGCAGCTGCGAGGATCTCAAATCGTGCATAGCCGAATGTCCGCTTTTTATCCGCAGCGCGTTTGGCAATTTGAATAGCTATCAATGAAATAGCCAAGGCAGTGGAATCGGTTAGCATGTGAGCCGCATCGGATAACAACGCCAAGCTGCCTGTCACAAAAGCCCCAATGACCTCCGCGATCATGAAGCTTGTCGTTAACACCAAAGCGATCCACAATTTTTTCTCGTGTCCTGCACGAGCTTGACCGTGACTATGACCAGCGCTCATATGACTCTCCATGCGGGTGAAAGGATGCGGCAACTACTCAAAAGATCGTCAGCGGGTCAATCTTCGTCAAGAAGAGATTTCGGTTTTGGAGAGAGGCATCAACTGAAAAGCGCTTATTTTGGCACGACCTGTGTTCCCCCAAGGCACCCATACTCTAGAAAATAGCAGCACTGCAAATACGCGTATTATTTGTACCAAAACTTCCCGAAACCCCACCTGTCATGATGCCTACGCGCAACATCCAAACATGGGATTATGTATGCAGGAGGGTACGACGTTACGTAAGGATATGCGCACGTTCCAGCCAACAGTAGCCGCCCCCATAATCCTTGGAACGAACCGCTATACGGGCTTCGCCGAAGCCCTCATGAAGGTCTGTCGTCTCCCCATGGATCGAATTTGTCCCCATACCTAGCGTGTAAGGCGCGATTGCGTTCGATCCGCCTAATCCACGGATCGTAGTCCTCTGGCAATGCGGCGAGATTAGCGCTAATGATCATTTGCACTGTTTCGTCACGCAGTAACCTACTGGTCAGCTCGCGGCATTCGCCACGCGTCACCACACCATAAGCGGCGTGATTGTCTTTAACGTAGAGATCGGTCATTCCTACCCGCATATGGCCATATTTGTGTACGTCATCCGGGTAGATGTCCTCTAGGCTGAGATATCCCATACCAACTCCGGGCTAAGAATGTAATCGCTGAATAACACTGCCTGTACGCTCCGCAATGTTCAAAGGTGCCACCGATAGCGTGCACCATCATTGAAGTCGTCCCTTCGCGCCAGCGCCTACAAAAACCAGCTCACAACAAGCGACTTAGTGTGCGCATGATAGCCTCAACTCAGTTATCACCGTTCCGAGAATTCGCTTTGAACACACCTGACGCACTTGCCGATTTCAACACACTTATCAACGCACCGAAATTTTCCGACGACCCCGTTGGGAACCGCCAGAAGAAGCGGTGGCAGCTCATTGCTGGCGACATTTTCAAAAGCACTTCCATCGAAGCCCTGCTGGAGGCGAGAGGAAAAGCTGAAGGCTACATCCATGGCTTGGTGGACGCCGGGCATATTTCAACAACCGATACCGACCGCGACTATCTAATCCTGTGCGCGATTCGTAGGCGCCGTGGTTTTTTGCAACAGCTGCTGAACGAGCTCGGTTACTGAGCTAAGGCGAGCGTTACAGGACAGATGCCGCTTGAAGCGCTCCGCATGGTGGACTCGGAGCGCAGCAGACTAAAACCGTAAGAGGCCTAGCAAGCGAAAGTTCAGAGGTTTGAGGGAGCTCGAGCAATGAGCTTGTCCTGAATCGACAGCCACTCCTCCATTGAAATGAACACCGCAGTCCTGCGTTCTCCATCAACGAAAACTGGTTTGCGAGTCGTGATCACCTGGTCGAGCAACTCGTCAAAATGGGCTATTGCCCTAACGACTGACCATCGTTCATCTGGCATATGACACGGCCCTACCAGGTTATCAAATGATGGCTTTCATACTACCGATTAGGATCTATCGGCGGACTGGAGAAGCTTCAAAAAGCTAGCTCTGCCCAGGTCTCGCCTGAAGCTAGTGATGACGTAATTACCATCTTGAGTCTCGAGCAACCAAAACCGGCCCTCTTTTCTCGCTGACTGAATTTTACCTGTGAGAAGAATGGAACCATCCACCCTGTGGTATGCATCGTCACGCTTCGAATGGTCGAAGGACACCCCGACGCATGTGTCATCTGCAATAAAAGCGTCGCTGATGAATGCCGTGACAGGCACCGTGTATTTGCGAAAGCTTGCTCGCACCAAACGGTGCAGCTGAAATTCGCTGACATCTTTACTATGAAATTCCAGCTCAATTACTTCAGGCATCCAACTCAAGCTCCAAAACGACCATGAATACACCGTCGGCCAGCATCGCTCACCCTACCTTCATTGAAAAAGCGGCACCAATGCCAGCCTCTTTTCTCAGTCCAGGCCCAAGCAGGAGATAGACAGTATTTTTGGTTTCAAACATGTAAGCGTTGGAAGACACGCCGAAATTACTGCGTACCCACATGGTGGGTTGAAATCGATTACGGCTATCGAGCACGACCTCATGGGCGAACAGGGTCGCGGGCAATAGACCAAGCCCGGTGAGTTTTTCCTTCTCCGCAGGTGTCACAGTGAGGTCGATCAGGATCCACTGCTCCACAACACAGAAGGCTTTGCCAGGGAAGGCGTTTGCGGCCAATGCAATTAGTTCGTCCTGGGTGCCCTGCCAGCCAGGCATCTCTTCCCCTACGCCGTAAAGCAGCTGCGAGATTTCATTTAAAGTGACCATTCACAACCCTCAAATTCGCTCTAAATACCGACCGTTCGAGCAATCTCATACCCGCTAGTTTTGATCTAGCGACTACGAGCCTAAAGCATGGAACTGCAGAGAAATACTCACCATCAAACCTCTACCAAGCACTCAGGATCGAAGCCTGTACTTTGCCCCCGATATCCGCGCGGATTTGAAAACACTCGGCACCCGTTCTTAAGGAAGTCTGCTGCAAAATGCGTGTGTCCATGTATCCACAGATCAGCCTTACTAAGTAGCTCTGACCAATCGTTCGCATAGGCTGCAGCCAGATGTCCGGGGTGATCGTCACCCAGACGATCCAACACTGGTGCATGGTGTGTGACCACCACTGTTTTGCCGTCGAAAGGTCTATTAAGCTCTTGGGTTAACCATCGGTGAGCCCTCATTGATTTCGCGACTAGGTCATCTGGACGCAGGCGTCTGTAATCCAAGTCGGCTCGAATCACCAAGAAATCGTTCATCGAATCCCAAGCAACGCGCTTTGCCGCAACCACATCACCAGTAGCCGAATAATCCGTCCAGGCCGTTGTGACCAAAAAGCGTGTGCCATCGAGAATGAGCATCTCGTTTTCGAGTACATGCACATGGGGCAATGCAGCGTTTTTCATCTTTCGCAGTGTGTGACCTATGTGGCCGCCGTAATATTCGTGATTGCCACACACATAGATAACAGGGCACTGGAATGTGTCGTTCGCCCATGAGACTCCACGCGATTTGATATCAATATCGCCGGCGAGAATCACTACGTCCGCGTCGCTGGTAGGAGGTTCGAATCGCGAGAATTCGTTATGCAAATCTGAATAAATTTGCAGCTTCATAGCATTTTTCTCTTTATGTAGCAGCAGTAGCTAACGAGCCCACTCGCAGTTCCATGCCAGCCTAGTGCGACCGCTGATGCGCCGTAAAAAGATTAAGTGACATCATCCAGAGTCACAGCCATGTGTCCTCCTGATCATGGAACTTCATTGCCTTGCGCTCGTGTAGATCCGGCCTACATCCGTTACGAACTCGTAGACCGGATTCCTTTCGGTACCGGCCTGAATCCGAATATCGGATAGAGGCTCCATGGTGTATGAGCCCTGATTATTCTTTGCAGGCGGCTGGATAAGATGGATTTTGCTCACGCTCAGGAAATTACCAACCTCTGCTGCGCGCATCATTTGGATGGTGCTCACATCCGTGACGAGATGCGCAACCGGGCCTATGCATCCATCCTCCCATCCCATGCCTTCGATCAGAAATGAGTATTCACAACGACTGATGTCCACTGATCTCCAGAGCATCCGAACACTCTCCGGCGCTTTAAATTGCCCCTGCAGTTCACTGTTATAAGTTACAAACACGGCAAAAAACCCAGTCCTTGCCCTGCCAAACCTTTGATCGGCTTAGCTCAAGGCGATCCTCTAGATAAACGCTGCTAATACATTTGGCAGCCAGATAGGGAAGCTGCTGAAGCATCCCCAATTTGCGGGTCAGCGCGCCGCCCATTGAATGGACATGATAAGGAAGCAGCTCACCAATAACAACATATGATATTTGGTGGGCCTACACGACTGTGGCTCTATTCTTCCTTTTGAGATACTGAACGTGAAGGAAGAGCTAGCCATCACCCTACGCACCATCCGGAAACTGAAAGGATTAGGTTATGAAGCCCTAGCAGGGACTATCAGCCAGAGCAACCTAAGCTTGCTGGAACAAGGGAAAATCCAGGCTACGCTACCGACCCTTGTAAAAGTGGCCGAGACGCTCGGTATCAACCTTCTTACGCTCATGGCGTTGTGCTTGGCGATCCGTGACAAAGAATCTCCCGAGTCCGAGTTGAAAAAGGCGCAAAAGGAACTCCTTTGCTTCATAGAGTCGGGGGGACTCAATATCATGGAGGATCAAATGCAGGATGGCGCGTTGAAAAAGCGCGGTCGTGGCACTCGAGCGAACGCCCAGAGCGTCAGTGCTGTGATTAGCCTGAGAAAGCAGGGCAAGACCCAAGCGGAAGCTGCCCGTGAACTAGGCCTGCCCACATCGACGGTTCAGCGGTATTGGCAGAAGGACTGATCCTTCGGGGGATGACCTTTGACTGCGCCACGCTCCATCAACTGCCAACCGGTAAACAAGCTCTCATTTCGCAGAGTTATAATACGATACCTATAAATTGCCTGAAGCCTAGCTATGTTCCTCTCGGTTTAGCTCGTGCGGTAGCTTCCGCGATCAAAGGGTCATCAGGCCAAAAATGCTTTGGGTACCTACCCTTTAAATCCTTCTTCACCTCGATGTAGGTCGACGCCCAGAAGTTCGCCAAGTCCTGAGTAACCTGTACCGGACGGCGTGCCGGTGACAGAAGATGCAGCTTGAGCACCTGTCGTCCATTCGCAATGCGTGGCGTATCCAATTGCCCGAACAGCTCCTGGAGTCGCACTGCAAGAACCGGAGGTCGCTCACTGTAGTCGATTCGAATATTCGATCCAGACGGTACCGAAACCGTCTGGGGCGCCTGGGAATCAAGCTGCTGCGGAAGAGGCCAGAGCAGAAGGTTGCGCAGGACGGACGATAAGTCGAGCTGGCCAAAATGACTGAGGCGAGTGACTTTACCGACATATGGCCCCAACCACTCTTCCAGGGACTGCAGCAATGCCTCATCACGTAGGTCAGGCCACTCACTTCGGTTACCCGACTCTTCATCCAATATGCGCAGCAACTCCACCCTCGCCTGCCACTGGCGAAGCTCGGGCGTCCAGGGCAAAAGCTCCAAACCCTTACGACGAACAAAGTTAAGCAACGCCTGTACACGAGCCTCATCGCCCAGGTTGGCCAGTTGTGAGCGGGACAAAATCAACTCCCCTACTTTCACTTGTCGCTCAGCGCGCAAAGCACCTTCCCGCTCATCCCAGTAGAGCTCGTCCACCTGGGTAACCTGTTCTTTCAGCACAGTCTCGAACAATGCTTCGTCCAAGTCGGCCGCGAGGTAGATTCGCTCTTCCCGCTGCCCCTGTCGGCTACCCAAGTCAGCGATCACCAGCCACGAATGCTTCATCAGCACATCGGTCTCGGTGAACATCGCCGCACGACCATTCGCCAAACGATACTCAGCCCCGCCAGCGCGGCGCTGTTGCGCTACCCGATCGGGATAGGCCAAGGCCAGCAGGCAGCCCACCCATTGAGGGTGGTTTGAATCAGCGACTGGCTGCGATGCTTGGCCGCGCAAGAATGACCGATATTGCCTAGCGAGTTGCTTCGCGCGTTGGCCCCCCCCTTGCTCCCCGCGCTGTGCTCTCTGCTCACCGGACATGATGGCCAAACGGCTGTGAAGGTCTGCTCCACCACCACGCTGAATATCGCGCTCGCCGAGCAACGCTGCAATGTTACACGCCGTCTCAGTCAGACCCAGCTCGTGACCTCGCAATAGGAGATGAGCAATCCGTGGATGACTCGGCAGCTCTGCCATAGCTTGCCCGTGCTTTGTCAGTTGCCCATCTGGTTGCAACGCGCCAAGGCGCCGAAGCAAATCGCTCGCTTGGGAGTAAGCAGCTGCGGGCGGAGCATCAAGCCACTTCAGGTCACCCGGCTGCACGCCCCACTTCGTCAATTGGAGAGCTAAGCCTGTGAGATCTGCCTGCTGAATTTCAGGTGAACTGAAAGCGGGAATCTGATCATGCTGGGCTTCAGACCAGAGTCGATAGCACACACCTGGCTCGATTCGGCCTGCTCGACCAGCGCGCTGAGTTGCACTTGCTTTGGATATGCGTTGAGTGTCCAAGCGGGTCATACTGCTGCGAGGGTCGAAGCGAGGAACCCGCTCAAGTCCTGCATCGATAACGACACGCACACCGTCGATGGTAATACTCGTCTCAGCGATGTTCGTTGCCAGTACTACCTTCCGCTTTCCTGATGGGGCAGGATCAATCGCAGCCCGCTGCTGATTCAGGTCGAGCTCGCCGTGAAGAGGGCAAAGAAGTACGTCAGGCTGAAGGGATGGAGAGTTGCTCAGAGCCTCTTCCAAGCCCGTCACGACTCGACGAATCTCCGCTTGGCCTGGAAGGAAGACCAGCACGCTGCCGGTCTGTTCAGCGAGCGCATCCAAGCACGCACTGATGACTCGCGGCTCGATGTACTCACCCGGCTGTTGGGGCTTGCTCCAGATCGTCTTAACCGGAAACATCCGGCCCTCGCTGGTCACGATTGGAGCATCATCAAGCAAGCGCGATAGCCTCTCCCCTTCAAGTGTTGCCGACATCAGCAGCACCTTCAGTGGTGCATCATCGCGGAAGAGTTCGCGGCCATTGAGAGTCAGAGCTAGGGCTAGATCCGCATCCAAATTTCGGAGGTGGAATTCATCGAAGATCACCAAGCCGACACCGTCGAGAGAAGGATCGCTCTGCAGACGGCGCGCCAGGATCCCCTCTGTCACCACCTCAATTCGCGTCTTCGGCCCGACCTTACTATCCAGGCGAATGCGATACCCAACGGTCTCACCGACCTTCTCACCAAGCTCACTGGCCATTCGCTCCGCAGCTGCGCGCGCTGCAAGCCGTCGTGGCTCGAGCATGATAATCGTCTGCCCTCGCAGCCAAGGCTCGTTGAGCAAAGCGAGCGGGACGAGCGTCGTCTTACCGGCACCTGGCGGTGCTTGGAGCACCACTTCATCTCGTTTGTGGAGGGCTTCAAGAAGAGCCGGCAACGCGGCATTGATCGGCAATGAACTCATGTGTACTCCTGCGACATGCGGGGCAGTATACAAAGGTTCGTCTGGTAGCGGCTCTGCGTGGCAGATTACTGGCCAAACCGGCCCGCTACCCGCCATTCTTCAGTTGCTGAAGAAGCCTTTTGCCACATCCAGAATCCCGCCCGAAACAAACAAACCAATAATGATTTGCTTATGCTCGGCGAAGAAACTCCACTCATTCAGTCCTAAGCCAACCCCGAGAAGAAGGCTCGTAATGAGCATGTATCGCCACGTTGGAGCGAAGATCTTGACGAGATTTGCAACCGAAGTGTGCTTGATGAATTCATCGACATGCTCATTGTAAGCACGCCCCAGGATGACAGCAGTCACAAGCAGAGCACCGGCCAATCCAAGTGCCATCCACTGGGTTAGCGGAACAAAAAACAACGCGCCACTCCCCACAAAAAGCCATTTACCAAGCGCGGCGAGCTTCTGGCTGTAATCCTGCGCGACCTGCTCAAAGCACCACGGCATACGCGGATCGAAAAACCCAGCATCCAACATGCACTTCTCCACAGCTCTCATTAATGTCGTAAAAAGGTACTCCCTAGCTGACTTACCAGCGCACATCAGCCTTCACGGCCTTGTAAAGGTCAACCCGTGAGGTTACCTATGTCGATGCCGCACTTGAAGCACAGCATCGACTCGCACTGAGCTTTACGAGGCGTTGCGATGAATCAGCTAGGTGATTTGGTAGGCCCGGTGCAGGTGGCCAAGCTCGTTCAATCCTCTAGCAAGCATCGCATTGTAGCCAGCTCGATCCTGGATAAAGGGCGAAAAGAGACAATGTCCCAGCCAGTGCTCAAATCCCTCTTGGGCAACATTGGCTAACGCCATGCCAACAGATCGCACGTCCTCAAACTTCCCGTGCTGCAGATCATCCTGACTTAGGTTGTCGTAAACATACCGGGTGTCGTCGCCTATCGCAGCCCAGCGTTTGAAGGAAGCACGACGCACCTGGCAAGGCACACACCGCCCACAGTGCTTGTAGCCGAAACGTTGGAAACGCCCGCAACTGGTTGAGGCCACAGCATGCTCTTTGAGCAGCTCTTGGTTTCGGCATGCGGCGAGCATTTCACCCTTGGTCATTAGGGCATAAGGGTTTCGGATTTGCACATTGATGCTGGCAGCATCAAAGATCTGTTGGAGCCGTCCAAGGTACTCAGGATGTGCTGTTCTTGTGCTCAGGCTCCCCAACCTCGACATCGTTAAGGGAGGGTTAATGGCAATGAAGCCGTTCTCACAGATGTAGAGTGGGACTGTCTCACCCCGATGGTAACGATCAAGCGAGGTCGCCACCGCAAGTCCAAATGCCAAGAAAATGATTGAGCGCGCACGCTGCGAAGGCTCTTGTTGGCCAGGGGACTTGGTAACGTGATTGAGGCCAATCCGGTTCAAACCCAGGCTCTTCGCGAAGGTGGCCTGCTTCTCTCCATCGCCTCTCACAATCTGGCTAACCGCGTAAGGCTTCACGCCCTGCTCCACCAAGTCGATGGCACCAATCAAGCTGTCTAGCCCGCCCGACAGCAGCACCACTGAATCTTCGCTTGGGTGCAAGGCCTGCAGCTGAGCAGGAGGGCCAAAACCGCCCGCATGGAAAGAAAGCGTCCAACGATCCGTGGTGAGGAAACGCAAAGCCCCTTCAAGTGCTCGCGCCTGGCTATTCCAGAAAACCGTATCCTGAACGGCGATCTCGAGATTGATCACGCGCGTCCAAGCATCAGCGCTCTTTGCCCGAATAGCAGTGAAGTCTGCCGCCACTACCGCAAGCGCAATGCTTAGGAAATCCCAAGCTTGGGGATTGATCTCCAGGTGGGCTTTCTCCAGAAGCTCTCGAGCATAACCACCTACGCTTACCTGCCCTTTCTCTGCCTTGCCGTAGATCACCACCTGAATGGCATCTTCGGCGCCCGGCACACTGAAGCCAACTGGGCCGCACACGAATTTCATTCTACGTACCCCTCAAACACTTCAAAGGTGTCTTGCAACGCTTGCGTGACCATCTGGGATATTCGACCCGTGGTCAAACGCGCACTCGATGCAGCGATCTTGCGGAACGATGCGGAGACGCACTCTCTGATGTAATCCTTGATCTCCTTCAAGCGACGCACTGCAATGGACGCCGACTTGGCCTTTTCCTGGATAGTTTTGCCTAGGTCGAGCTCAAACCGATGGAACACGTCCATCGCAGTAAAACGCTCGATGGCAAACTCCCGCTGCTCAACCGACAGATTGAGTAGATCGGCATCTGGATAACGCACTAGAACATCAGAAAGCGAGCCTCGAATGGAAGCACGCTCGGCCTCTGCATCTTGGGTACCGTCCACTGGACGCACCGCTTCAACCAGCGCATCCATGACCTCAGAAGCAGATTTGCCCTGCCACAGGGCAGGATCAAGCACGGCTGGGCCGGTTTGATTATTACTACCAGCGACAGCTTCCAGCGTGTTGCCAAACACACCCGCGATCGACGCAGTGCCGCCAAAGCGAGCAGTGGTGGTTTTGGCGCCGCCGTACCCATGACGCACATACTCCCGAAGGCTCTTGCGCAAGCTACCGCGATCACCATTGCTCGCGTAGTCGCCAAGGCCACGTCGGGCACCACCGAATCGCCCTGGCGGCGCTAGGGGTGGAGGTGCCTGCGGCATTGGTCTGGGATCATCGACAACGTCATCGCCGTCTTTAGGCTCGTCCTTATCCGGTTCAGGTGGCCCATCGTCATGAGGGTCATCCTCCGGAGGCTCTGGCGGCTTAGAAGGTAACGGCGGCAGCGGAGGTGTCCACGGTGGTACAAACGGCAGGCCTTTTCCAGGCCCATCGTTATTTTGTGAGGTTCCCATCGAATTTCCTTATTGCAGCCTTCACCGGCCCGCTGACGTCAGCCGTCAGCCAGAATTCGTACACCGACTTTGCCCATGTTTCATCGGTTAGCTTCGGCACAATACCCGCTTGGATTTGGGCAGGCGGACGCTCCTTCAGAAATGCAGCCAGTCGATGCCCCTGCTGGGCATCAAGCCGTCCAACAACCAGCAAAGCTTCAAGAATGTCTGGGACGCCCCACTCTTGTTCACCGCCCGCCTTATCCAGGAGGCGATCCATCAGCACGTTGATCTCGACCGGTGCGATGAGCGCCAACCGGCTTTTGAGATGCATGGCCATTCCCGGCGTTTCGAGTAGCGCGGTCAGCAACTCCGCTGCTTCCGACGAAAGCCGATCTTCGTCCGTAATGATCGGCGCATGCTCACGACTGACGTAAATCGCTCCACGCAGGTCTTTGTCCGCCAATGCAGGAGGCAGAGCTAGCCACTCTTTCACGAAAAGCTGATCCCAGGGCTGCAGCAGTGACAGATTCTTGCCTTTTTTGATATCCGCTTCCCACTCGCCGAGCATGGCTGGCTTGCCATTTTTATCGGTAGCCACGGCTTTCATCAGTTCCTCGTAAGCCTTGGGATTGCCGCTTCGCTCGAACAGCATCAGCTTAACCAGCACAGCCTCGTCGACACCGACACCTTGGGCGCGAGAGATGCTCATCCGGATAGCTAGGGCGTTCAGGAAACGCTTGATGAGTCGGGGGTTACCCTGGATACCAGAAGCCGACGTCATGACAGCGGCCAGGCGCTCAGCAGTGTCAAACTTGCCGATCAGCTCTGTTGGGTAGTCGTTGTACAAGCCTTGCATAAAGGCGCGATCTACCCGACTACCCTGCCAAGTTGTCCGAAGCTGCCCGCGTACTTTGATACGGATTTCTTCGAGCACGTCCTTGGGGAGCGTGCTGTTCTCCAAGAACAGCATCATCATGTAGGCCCTGACTTCCTGGGTGCCCAGAGGAGGAACCCTAATCGGCACCTGAATCAGCTTGTCGAAGTAGCTGGTGACGAGGACATCGTCAGGCACACCGCTGAAGTGCTTGCGAACGGCGTGCTTGATCATCTCGTTGTCAGCGGCAATCACGAATGCCGTGTTGCGCAGGAACAGGAAGAGTCGGATGGCTTCCAGTGTAGAAATCGTCGTTTCGGGTAGACAGCGATCCAAGTCGTCGATCAGCACGACCAGCGTAACACCCAGATCATCCAAGATAGCCTCAAAATTATCCCTGAGCGCTTGAATCTCTTTCGGTGGAGACTTCTTGGGAGGCGCGCTATGAAAGAGTTTCTCAGCCTCCTGCTTGGCCTGCTCAGCAGTGTCGTGCAGTGTTTCAATCGTGTCCTGATCAACCGTTCCGGATCGAAGTCGATCAACCAGCCCGATGATCTCGCCCAGCAGCCCAGGTGTCGGTGCACCAGTCGCAAACGAAATGGCCGTGCTGCTGGCGAGCTTCGCAGCACGCAACCAATCGACACGTGATACCAACTCAGCTGCTTTTTGCAGCCCCTTTGCTCGCTTCTGGGCCTCAGCCTCTAGGCGTGATGCGATCACATCCATTAGGGCGGCTCGGGCGTCGTCGTAGCCCTGGTATAGCCACGCATTGAACTCGACGAACACGAAGTCCTTAGCCTGCTTCTCATTGCGCTCGGGCGGGTCTTTAAGGGACGCCTGGATCAGCTTGATCATCGACGACTTGCCCGCTCCCCAAGCACCGGACACGCCGATGGAAATTGGACGGCCGTTCGCCTGATAGACGATCTCGGCAACTGTGTCAGCAACCCCAGAGAAATTAAGGAAGTCTACTTCCGTCTCGTTATCAACCCACATAGCGACCCTCCCTGGAAGTCTTTGACGTGAAGCGATGGCAACAACGCGCCATAGTAGCCCTCGCGCTGAGCAATTGGCCACTACCACAGCGTTTCGGGTTGTGAGTTCTCAGCAAGGTTGTTCAGGGTGAGGTAACAACCCACTTTCAGCGTTCGTTCAGCCTGAAGATGGCGAGAGTAGTATCGCTTGAGATTACTCAAATGAGGGCGGGGGTGGGGGTGGGGGTGGGGGTGGGATGATGACAGGGTGTGACTGCGGAATTTGGAAGGGAAGGTGAATTATAGGTGCGTCAGGACGGGATTAGGACGTCGTCACTCTATGGAGTCACCGTGCTGAACCCGCATCCGCCTTCTTACCTCCAGATCTTGCCTTTGTCATCCACTTGTCATCCACTCTCCCGTTCATGAATTTCAATCTGCTGCTGATCCAAGGAAATCACTCGGATTGCGACGACATAGCGCACCCTACTTCATCTAGCATATCGGGGAGGTGGGTAAAGAAATCGCAGGATGATGGAGCTAAAGGGGAAGAAGGAGCAGGAGCATCAATGCCTTGTGGGCAGTGATTGATTATCCTGATAAGCAAAAGCAGAAACAGAACAAATCAGCAAATCATGGAACTCGTCAAAAATCAGCAGCCCCACCCCTTCCAGCGCCGGGTCGTGTTGCAGACGGCGGGTGAGGATGCCTTCGGTAACCACTTCGATCCGGGTATTGGGCCCCACTTTGCTATCGAGGCGAATCCGATAGCCGACAGTTTCGCCGACCTTTTCACCCAGTTCACTGGCCAGTCGCTCGGCCGCTGCACGGGCAGCCAGACGCCGTGGTTCGAGCATCAGGATCTTCTGCCCGGCCAACCACGGCTCATTGAGCAGGGCCAGCGGCACACGGGTGGTTTTACCGGCGCCGGGCGGCGCTTCGAGCACGGTTTCATCGCGCTCGGCCAGGGCCAGGCGCAGCGCAGGTAAAACTTCATCAATCGGCAAGGAAATCATGGTGGCTCCAGAACAGAGCGGCGAGTATAACGGCGAACAGTCTGGTATTAAGTGATGTTTGATCCAGTCCTTTAAGCGTCTTTGAGGTTTTTGTATGCGTATGCCTTCCCGTTTGATCGGCGGGGTCGTGGTTGCGGCCCTGCTCACCCAACTGACTGCCTGCGGCAGTATTTTCTTCCCCGATCGTCGTGGCCAGATTGACGGCAAGATCGACCCGATGATCGTCGTACTGGATGCTGTGGGCCTGCTGTTTTATGTGATCCCGGGGTTGATCGCCTTCGGTGTCGATTTTGCCACGGGCGCGATTTACTTCCCGCCAGGCAAAACCGCGCAAATCTCCCCGGAAAAACTGCGTGAAGCCATCGGCGCAGACGGCAAGGTGGATAACGCCAAGCTCCAGGCCATCCTTGAAAGCGAACTGGGCCGCAGCTTCCCGCTGAACGACCCACGCCTGATCCAGCACAAGGGCAGCACCCAGCAATTGGCCATGTACGGCCTGCAGCCAGCCGCCTGACACAGGAACATTTATGACCAGCAGCCCGGAACACGCCCGCCTGTTACGCCTGGCCACCCGTGCATCGGTGGCCGTGGCGAGTTTGTTGATCGTGACCAAGGCCATCGCCTGGTGGCTCAGTGGTTCGATCAGCATGCTCGCGGGCTTGACCGACTCGCTGCTGGATGGCGTGACCTCGTTTCTCAATTTGCTGGCCGTGCATTACGCATTGCGCCCTGCCGATGACGATCACCGTTACGGCCACGGCAAGGCCGAGTCCCTGGCGGGCATGGCGCAGGCGCTGTTTATCGGTGTGAGTGCGGTGCTGATTGCTGTTCAGGCCGTCGAACGGCTGAAAAACCCCGAGCCCGTAGGCGCGCCGTGGATCGGCATTGGCGTGATCGTGTTTTCGCTGCTTATGACCGTGGCCTTGCTGGTGCTGCAACACCGGGTGATCAAGGCCACCGGCTCCAACGCCGTGCGCGCAGATTCGCTGCATTACCGCTCGGATTTGATGCTCAATGGCAGTATTTTGCTGGCGCTGGTACTGGCCAGTGTCGGCTTCCCGCAACTGGATGCCTGGTTTGGGCTGGGGATTGCGGTGTATATCCTCTGGAGCGCAATTCAGATTGGCCGTGAGAGTTTTGCCGTGTTGATGGATCAGGAGTTACCCAGCGATGTCAGCGAAAACATGCTCAAGCTGGCATGCAGCGTGCCCGGGGTATTGGGTGCTCATGACTTGCGCACGCGCATCTCGGGCAATATCTGGTTTGTGCAGTTTCACCTTGAGCTGCCGGGCGAGCTGACTCTGTCTGCCGCCCATGTCCTTTGTGACCGCGCTGCCGACGCTATTACGAAGGTGTATCCGCGAGCTGAAGTGCTGGTGCATGCAGACCCGAAGGAAGTGGTCAAAAGCCGGGCCATGTAGTCGCTGCCGAAGGCAGCGATGGGATTTGCAGGGGACTGGAGATAACGGGGTGCTCCGCAACCCTTCGCAGCCTTCGGCAACGACTACAGGTCAATAACGCACCTGATAGCCGCGACTGCTCAAGCAACTGCCTTGCGCCTGCCGATAGGTTTGCACCACTTGCGGTGCAGGGGCGTAGGTGGCCTTGGCCGGATCAAAACCGCTTTGCTCCACTGCCCAGCGATAACAATCGTAGCGATCCTGTCCGATTTGCGCCGGGCTTTGGCCGTTTATCGGATCAGCCACCATTTCATAGTCGTTGCTGGCGGGCTGTTGGTAGTTCGCCGGGGGCTGAACCACGATGTAATCCCGGGTAGCGGGTTGATAGGCGTAATACGCCCCTGCTGCGAGAAACATCAGGGTGCTGCCAAACCACACTTCCCGCGCATAGTCAGGCAAAAAACCTACGCGAATCCCATAAGGCGGCTGCACCACGATGTAACGTGGGCCTTGCGGCCGATACCAGTAGCCGCCTGAAAAGTAGTAATTCTGACCGCGATACGGTACTTGCCAGTGTTGACCGGGGAATCGGTTTACCTGATATCCCGGACGGTATTGCGGGCCCGGCCCCCAACCATTGCCATGCCCTGACGGGCGCCCGACCCAACGCTGGTCGTTGGGATGACGGTTAGCCGCGCCGGGGTTGTAACCGCCGCCATACCAATTCTGATTGCCGCCCCGGTTCGGCGCCTGAGTCTGCTGCACCCTGTCGGGACGCTGCTGGATCGGCAGGTTATTACCGTGCTGACTTGGGCGCGGCTGGCCAGTGGCCTCGCCCTGTGACCGACCTTGCCAGCCATCATCGGCCAACAACTGGCCGCTGACGCTCACACAGAGCATGCCAACTGTAGCCAAATGCCAGATACGCGCTTTCATGCTGTTTCTCACCACGGGACAGGGCCTATACATAAGACTGGCGTTTGAGGAACCGGTTCTACACCAAGCAGAGGGTAAGACAATTTATTTTTTGCCAGACGAAAAAAGGGCGACCCGTCGGTCGCCCTTTGCTTCTTCACAAAAAAACTTTCGTCCTGGCTCAACACTTGTGATGTTGGCTCACCTCGCGCCGTCATCTGGACAGTGCGTAGCCCGGGGGCCGGGGCAACCCTGTGGGGTTGGCGGCCGCGGCTGGCCTGATTCGGCGGGCCGCAGTGGACTCTATGTCCGGGCAGTGATTCTGGTATTAAGAATAGGCTTTTGGCCGCAGCAGGCGATTGCGAAGATTGCTCAATAAAACATTACTTGCGCAATTTTTGCCTTAAGGTGGATACTTTCACGCAATAGTTATGACAAAGGGTAACTTCGTGAGCAAACTCGACCGGTATGACCTGAGCATTTTGGCGGAATTGCAGCGTGACGCACGCATCTCTAACCAGGAACTGGCCGAGCGGATCGGCCTGTCGCCGTCGCCTTGCTCGCGACGGGTCAAACAGCTTGAGGATGACGGCTATATCTCGCGGCAAGTGGCATTGCTTGACCGCAAGCTGCTGGGGTTAAGCCTGACAGCCTACGTGCTGATCGGCATGGACCGACACACGCCAGAGCGTTTTGAGAATTTCGAAGCCTGCATCCGGGCCTTGCCGCAAGTGCTGGAGTGCAGCCTGGTAACGGGCATGGACGCCGACTACCAGTTAAAAGTGGTGGTCGCCGACATGGATCACTATCAGAAACTGCTACTGGGCGAACTGACCCGCATTGAAGGCGTGACCAGCGTACGCTCGAGCTTTGTGCTCAATCAGGTGCTTAACAGCACCGAGTTGCCGTTGACTCATCTGCGTACGTGATCCTCTGGGTTGACGATTCGACTTGCTCGCGATGCTGACGACCCGCCAGTTCTGGTGGACTCCGTTGATGCTATCGCGAGCAAGCCCGCTCCCACAGGTTTGGCGGTGTCCACAAAGAGTGGGCATTGCAGGGAATAGTGTGGGAGCGGGCTTGCTCGCGATTCAGGCACCACGGAGTATCTGGATGAACGCATTGCCGCAGGTTGAGCAGACCTCTCACCACCCAGATCAATATCCGCCCGCACGCCCTGGCGTATACTCCCCCGGCTTTTTACCCCCGATGACGCTGGAGAACACTGATGGATCCTGCCGTACTTGAAGAGTGGATGATGACAATTCTGGTCAGCGTGCTGATCATTTTCATGGCCTTTATCGTCTGGGATCTGGCGAAGAAGTCCAAAGCCGGGCGCTTCGGCTCATTTATCCTGTTTTTCGTACTGGGCCTGGGTGTTGCCGCATTCATCATCAAAAGCGTGGTCATCGGCCTGATCGAATCCGGGGCGCTATAGCCGCGCCGGAACTTCCTTGTACTGCCCCTGCTCCAGCCCCTCGATCGACCAGTCACCGATGCGAACTCGCACCAGGCGCAAGGTCGGCAAGCCCACGGCGGCGGTCATGCGCCGCACCTGACGATTGCGCCCTTCGCGAATCACCAGCTCCAGCCAGGAGGTGGGGATGCTTTTGCGAAAACGCACCGGCGGGTTGCGCGGCCATAACTGCGGCTCTTCCAGCGCTCGCGCCTCGGCGGGCAGGGTCTTGCCATCATTGAGTTCTACGCCGTCGCGCAACTGCTGCAGTTGCTCTGGCGTGGGTTCGCCTTCCACTTGTACCCAGTAGGTCTTGGGCAGTTTGTGCTTGGGGTCGGCAATCCGCGCCTGTAGCTGGCCATCATTGGTCAGCAGCAACAAGCCTTCACTGTCCCGGTCCAGGCGCCCGGCCGGGTAGATCCCGGGGATGGGGATAAAGTCCTTGAGCGTCGCCCGCCCGCCTTCGTCGCTGAACTGGGTCAGTACATCGAAGGGTTTATTGAACAGGTACAGCTTGGGGTCGCACGGCGGTGCCTTGGCCACTCGGCGATTGGCAGCTTGCGGGTTGGGAGTTTTCGATGCCGGGCGGCGTGGGGCAGGACGGGACATGACAAAAAAGGACATCTGGCGATCAGGGCTGGCAATGCTAGCCCCCGGATCGCCAAATGACCATCACCGATCAACGGAACGGCGGTTCGTCGAAGCTGCGCAGTTTGCGCGAATGCAGTGAGTTGAGCTGGCTGCGCATCAGGTCGACGGCGGCAATGCCGATCTTCAGATGCTGGCTCACGGCCCGCTCATAGAAGGCGTTGGCCGAACCCGGCAGTTTGATTTCACTGTGCAGCGGTTTATCCGACACACACAGCAAGGTGCCGTAGGGGACGCGCAAGCGATATCCCTGGGCAGCGATGGTGCCGCTTTCCATATCCACGGCCACGGCGCGGGACAGGTTGATCAGCGGGCGCTCCTGAGCCCAGCGCAGCTCCCAGTTGCGGTCGTCATAGGTCAGCACGGTACCGGTACGCAGGCGTTTTTTCAGTTCATCGCCCCGTTCGCCAGTGACCTGCGCGGCCGCTTCCTGCAAGGCCAATTGCACTTCGGCCAGGGCTGGAATCGGGATATTCGGCGGTACAACCCGGTCAAGAATCCCGTCGCGACGCATATAGGCGTGGGCCAGCACATAGTCGCCGATGGTTTGCGACTGGCGCAGGCCACCGCAGTGACCAATCATCAGCCAGCAATGCGGACGCAGCACCGCCAGATGATCGGTGATGTTTTTTGCGTTGGACGGGCCAACACCTATATTCACCAGGGTCACACCGTGGCCATCATTGGCCTGCAGGTGATAGGCCGGCATCTGGTAGCGGTGCCATACCACGCCCGCCGCAATGGCCTGGGCTTCACCATAGTCCATGGATTTTTCGATGATCACGTTACCCGGCATCACCATGCGCACAAAGCGCGGGTTGTCGCGCAACTGCTCAAGGCCATGGAGGATGAATTGGTCAACATAGCGATGGTAGTTGGTCAGCAGGATCCACGGCTGCACATGACGCCAGTCGCTACCGGTGTAATGCACCAGTCGGCGCAGCGAAAAGTCGACCCTTGCGGCGTCAAACAGCGCCAGCGGCAATGGATCGGTATTTTCCCAATCATACAGGCCATCGGCAATGCCATCGGTGGCGGCGGACAGGTCGGTACTCGGGAACACCCGCGCTAGGGCGGCGGCGGTCACACCGGAACCGGCCAGTTCATCGCCCTGTTCGACCACATAGGGGTAAGGGATATTTTGCTCGCTGACACCCACTTCCACCTCTACGGTGAAATCGCGCATCAACGGCACCAACTGCTCCAGCAGGTAGTTACGGAAAGAGGCGGGATGAGTGACGGTGACGCTGTAGGTGCCCGGCAACTGGACCTTGGCATAAGCGCGAGTGGTGGTAGGCACCTCGCCATTGCTGCGGTAGGTCAAACGCAGCTCGGGGTAGCGAAACAGTGCGCGTTCTTGTGCAGAGGGTTCGGCACGGTCCTTGAGATAACGTTTAAGTGCCTGACTCAAGGCCGTGGTTGCGCGCTCGTGCAAGGCAGCAAGCCGGTCGACGGCCTCTTCAGCGGTGGAAACGACAATAAAAGCTTCGGTCACGATAAGCATCCTGTCTTCTGAACGGGCAGGCCTTTATCTTGCCTGCATCAATGGGTAAAGACAGCTACAAAATGCAGTCGTGCCACGGATTTCCTGCGAGAAGACCTCTTGGGAGGAACTCATGCGGGGCGGCCCTGTGGGAGCGGGCTTGCTCGCGATCGGATCGACGCGGTACACCCGACAAACTGCGGCGTCTTTATCGCGAGCAAGCCCGCTCCCACAGGGGGTGTGGTGCCCACATAGGGCAAACTCTCAGGCTATCGCAGGGGTGGAACGAGCAACAATCGCCGCCACATTCACCCCCCGTGGCAATGTGCCGTAGACCCGCCCGCTGCCTTGCAGGCGGCTGGCAATAAATGCGTCGCTTACATCACTGTTGCCCGCCTCCAGCAGCAGTTTTGCCTGCAGGCCCAAGGCGATGTCTTCAGTCAGTTGGCGCGCACGGTACTGGATATCGTCAGTGTCCTTGAATGCGCTTTTAAGCTGCGCTATATGCTGTCCCAGGCGCTTGTCGCCGTGCCCGTCGCCCAGTTCGGCAAACAAGGCATCGAGCACGCCCGGTTCCTTTGACAAGGCACGCAGCACATCCAGGCATTGCACATTGCCGGAACCTTCCCACGTCGAATTCACCGGAGCCTCGCGATACAGACGCGGCAAAATGCTGTCTTCGACATACCCCGCACCGCCCATGCACTCGGCGGCTTCGTTGATCATGGCCGGGGCCCGTTTACAGATCCAGTACTTGCCCACCGCCGTCACCAGCCGTGAAAACAATACTTCCTGCGGGTCATTCAGATGATCCAGCGCCCGGCCCATACGCAAGCTCAACGCCAACGCGGCTTCGCTTTCCAGGGCCAGGTCGGCCAGTACATTTTGCATCAACGGCTGATCGGCCAGCACCCGCCCTCCTACAAGGCGATGAGCACAATGATGGCTGGCCTGGGTCAGCGCCTGACGCATCAAGGCGCTGGAGCCGACCATGCAATCGAAGCGGGTCATGGCAACCATTTCAATAATCGTCGGCACACCGCGACCTTCTTCGCCGATCATCCAGGCCAATGCCCCACGGAATTCAACTTCGCTGGAGGCGTTGGAGCTGTTGCCCAGTTTGTTTTTCAAGCGCTGGATATAGAACTCGTTGCGACTGCCGTCGGGGCGATGGCGCGGCAGCAAAAAGCAGCTCAGGCCCTTGTCGGTTTGCGCCAGGGTCAAAAAGCCATCGCACATCGGCGCCGAGCAAAACCATTTGTGACCCAGCAACTCATAAGCCTGCCCCGGCCCTGCACCGCCCACGGGATAAGCTCGCGTAGTATTGGCCCGCACGTCGGTGCCGCCCTGCTTTTCGGTCATGGCCATGCCCAGGGTAACCCCGGCTTTCTGGCTGATATCGACATTGCGCGGGTCGTATTGCGTGGCCAGTACCTTGGGCAGCCAGATGTCGGCAATCTGTGGTTGCAGGCGCAGGGCCGGCACACTGGCGAAGGTCATGGTCAAGGGGCAGCCGCTGCCCGCTTCGGCCTGGCTGTGCAGGTAGGTCATGGCGGCACGGGCCACATGGGCACCGGGTTGCGGGTCGGTCCAGGGCAAGGACGGCAGACCGTGTTCAATCGCCGTGCGCATCAGCTCATGGTAAGCCGGGTGAAACTCCACCAGATCGATCCGATGACCATAACGGTCATGGCTGACAAACTGCGGTTTGTTTTCATTGGCCAAAAAGCCCGCCGCCATCAACGGGCCACCCGCCAGCGCACCGTACTCGTCAATCCGACCCTGCGCCCAGCCCGCGCCGAAGTGCTGGCTCCAGTGCTGCAGCGGCAGGTCGATGCGATACAGGTTCACGCCGTCCAGAGACGGCGGCTGATTGGTGACTTTGTGGGTTTCAGCGTACTGATGCAGGTTCATTGCGCGGGCTCCTGGGGATCATGCCTATGGACCCAGTGAAGCACGCATGCGAGCCTGAACAAGTGTCATAAACGCCTAAAATTCGGCGTTTTTACCACCTTCTTTAATCAATAACCGCTGGGCCAAGCTCTGTTGCAGGTCTTCAAAACGCAGCGGTTTAAGCAGGTAGTCGGTGATGCCATCGACCTGTTCACGGGCCTTAAGGGCCTCGGCCTCAGATTCGAACAGCGCCAGCACGGGCAATTGCGCGCATGCAGCCAAAGTCAGCAACTGGCTGCCCATGGATGTGCCCGACACCAGCGCCAGCGGGCAGGCCAGCAACACCGCATCCACCCGCTCGCGGCGCAGGGCGTCTATGGCTGCCTGCCCGCTGTCGACGCCAAGCACGCGGTAACCCAGCTTGAGCAACATGGCACGCACCATGGCGGGGTTGGCCGGATCTTCCACCAGCAGGACAACACACTCACCCGGCGCCCGGACCAATGCCGGGCTGTGTGCCAGGGGTTGCTCCGACAACTCCAGCTCCAGCAACAATTGAAACTGTGAGCCCTGGCCCGGCAACGAATGATGGGTCAGGCGTCCGCCGAGCAGTTCCACCAGGCGTCGGCAAATTGCCAGGCCGATACCCAGGCCGCCATATTCGCGGGTCATGGAACCGTCAACCTGGAAGAAGTGCTGATACAGCTCGGCCTGTTCCTGATGAACAAAACCGATGCCTGTGTCGATGACATTGAATGCCAGTGCCCAGCGCCCCGCCTCCCCTGCCTTGCCGGTAACACGCACCAGCACGGCGCCCTTACGGGTGAACTTGATGGCGTTATCCAGCAAGCATTCCAGGCATTGACGGATTTTCTCGGCATCGCCCCCCCAATGATCAGGCAGGTTACGGGCCACTTCATAGGAGAATTCCAGGCCCTTGTTGCGTGCTGCAGGCCCGAACTGCTCACTCAGCCCCTGCAATAGCTCATTCAAGCTGAATGGCC
Organism: Pseudomonas sp. B414; assembly: GCF_055408445.1. NCBI lineage: Bacteria > Pseudomonadati > Pseudomonadota > Gammaproteobacteria > Pseudomonadales > Pseudomonadaceae > Pseudomonas > Pseudomonas sp. B414. Next base: position 23,765 of record NZ_JBUZTQ010000045.1, read on the forward strand.
GTGGACGCGCCGACAGCCGCCCTGCCTGCAGCTCCGTCAGGGTCAGAATACCATTGACCATATGCATCATTTCCCGCGCCGAACCTTGCGCGGTCTGGGTGTACTGCTCAAGTTCGGGGCTCATGTCCAGGGTCTTGATCAGCTCCAGAGAGCCGATCACACCATTCATGGGGGTGCGCAGTTCGTGGGTAACCGTGGCCAGAAATTCGTCTTTAAGCTGGTTGGTACGGGCCAGTTGCTGGTTCATCGCGGCCAGTTTCTGCCCGGACTCTTGCAGCGTGCGCGCCTGCAGGTCACGCATGGCATTGATCCGGTCGGCAAGCGCCAGCGACAGCAGCCCCACCTCGATCGCCGAGCCGATCTGGCTGGCGTACATGGTCAGGAATACATTTGGCAGATAGCCCAGCACCATCAGCGTATTAACTAGCCCGCCAAGTAAAAAGGCCGACCAGGCGATCACAAAGTAGCGCGCCACCCGCAAGCCACGGACCCAGGCCACCACTCCGGCGGTAAAGATAGTGACAATAAACGCCAGCGCCAGCCCCGTGGCCAGACGTAACGACACGGCATAACTGGTGGTCAGCGCGAGCACCATCACCAGCACACCTACCGCCATCAGGAATATCAAGGCCCGGTCCAGCCAGCGGCTGTGGGAAGCGGTGTGCAAAAATGAGCGGGCAAACTGGCAACCGAAGAGCGCCGATGCGCCAATCAGGAACGGCGTGGAGGCATTGGCCCACCACGGGTTGTTCGGCCAGAAGTACTGCACTGCCGCGCCATTGACCGACAGTTGGTACAAACCAAACGAAGCGATATAGAAGATGTAGTAGAGGTAACTGGTGTCGCGCACGCTGAGGTAGATAAACAGGTTGTAAACCAGCATCCCCAGCAACACACCATAGATCAGGCCCAGTATGTAGATCCGTACGGGTTGTTCTTCGAGGTAAGCCTGCGCAGACCAGAGTGTCAGCGGCGCCTGCACAGAGCCCTGGCTGGCCAGGCGCAAATACACGGTCTGGCTTTGCCCGGGGCTGAAGTTGATTTCAAACAGGTAGTTGTTTTCTTTGATCTGGCGACTGTCGAAGGGCAGCGAATCGCCGGTACGCTCGACCAACTGGTACTTGCCTGCGGCATCGGCCAGGTACAGTTCGATGGAATCAAGCGGCGGGTAGGCCAGCTCCAGCAGCCAGGTGCGATGCACCCGTGGATCTTGCGGCTGATAGCGCAGGTCTACTTTGACCCAGAAGGCCGAGTGCGAGTAGCCCGCGTTCAGCGTGTCTTTGGTGTGAGGCTTGAACAGATCGTCCTGCGCGCTGACATCGGCCAGCGTCGCCTCCCCGCCCACGTCTTCGAACACTTGCATCACGCGGCCCAAGGGCAGGCTTTGTGTGGTTTCGTCAAAAGCGACTGCGCTGGCCAGCATCGGTAGCCAGCCCAACATCATCATCAGCAAATAGCGCATACAGCCCCAACGTAACTCACTCGGTGACGTGGGTAATCTCATCTTCCCTTTGAGATCACGTCGACCGAATGACCGGTTATTAATTTGCAGGCACTCTAACATAGCCATTAATGGCACATACACACCACGCAACAAATCTAAAGAAAGGCTCTAGAACGGGCATTACAGCGATCAAAGCGTATAGGACAGATTAAAAACATAGGGACAATCAATAGCTTACAAGCAACATACAACCGAGCACCGACCAAGCGCCGCCAAAAACCGTTTGGTGGTAAGCTCGCGCACCATGAATATCTACAGTTCTCGCCCCGTTGTCCTCTGTCTCTCCGGCCATGACCCCAGTGGTGGTGCCGGCTTGCAGGCAGATATCGAAGCCCTGCTGGCTCAAGGTTGTCACGCCGCCCCGGTGGTGACCGCCCTGACTGTGCAGAACACTGTCAATGTCCGTGATTTCCGCGTGCTGGACCGTGAGTGGGTGCTGGCGCAAGCCGATGCCGTGCTCAGCGACTCCACCGTTGCGGCGGTCAAGCTAGGCATGCTCGGTTCACTGGAGATGGTCGACACCGTGGTCGAGCTGCTGCAGGCCAACCCGCATCTGCCGATGGTCTGTGACCCCGTGCTGCGTGCAGGCGGCGGCGGACGGCTGGGCAAGGACGAAGTGGGATACGCCATGCGCGAACGCCTGCTGCCCCTGGCCACCATTGCCACCCCCAACCTGCCCGAAGCCCGCATCCTGGCTGAACTGCCCGAGGGCAGCGCCGATGAGTGCGCAGAAAAGCTCCTGCCCTTTTGCCAGCACCTGCTGATCACCGGCGGTCACGGTGATGAACACGAAGTCCATAACCGCCTGTACTGCCGCGACGGCAGCCGCCACACCTTTACCTGCCATCGTTTACCCGGCAGCTATCACGGTTCGGGTTGCACGTTGGCCAGTACCTTGGCCGGGCGCTTGGCCATCGGCGAAGAACTGGTCAGCGCCGTGAAAACCGCGCTCGACTACACGTGGCGTACCCTGCGCGATGCCGAGCAACTTGGGCAAGGGCAATTTGTACCACGCCGTTTGCCGCTGGACTTCTGCTCGTAACGAATGAGGCACCACCCATGACCCTGCGCGGCCTGTATGCAATCACCGACAGCCAACTGCTGGCTGGCAAACTGCTGCCTTATGTTGAAGCAGCCCTCGACGGCGGCCTGACACTGTTGCAATACCGCGACAAAAGCAATGACGACGCCCGCCGCCTGCGCGAAGCCGAGGCCTTGCGCGGCTTGTGCGAGCGCTACAAGGCGCACTTGATCATCAACGACGATGCCGAACTGGCTGCGCGCCTGGGTGTCGGCGTACACCTGGGGCAAACCGACGGGCCACTGACTCCGGCCCGTGCGCTGCTGGGGCCCAAGGCCATTATTGGTTCGACCTGCCACAGCCAGATCGAGTTGGCCGAGCAAGCCGCGAAAGAAGGGGCGAGTTATGTCGCCTTTGGCCGTTTTTTCAATTCCAGCACCAAACCCGGGGCGCCCACCGCAACCCTGGACGTGCTGGACCAGGCCCGCGCCCGCCTCAGCCTGCCGATCTGCGTGATTGGCGGCATTACCCTGGATAACGCAGCACCGCTGGTTGCCCACGGCGCCGATCTGCTGGCAGTGGTGCATGGCCTGTTTGGTGCCGAGAGCACCCGGGAAGTCACCCAGCGCGCCAAGGCATTCAACACCTTGCTGTCACTTTAAATACCGAATCCTGATTCTGAGAGAGCCCACCATGTCTCGTTCCGAAACCCTGTTTGCCAACGCCCAAAAACACATCCCCGGTGGCGTCAACTCGCCAGTACGTGCCTTCAAAAGCGTGGGCGGCACTCCACTGTTCTTCAAGCACGCCGAAGGCGCCTACGTCACTGACGAAGACAACAAGCGCTACGTGGATTACGTCGGCTCGTGGGGGCCGATGATCCTGGGCCACAGCCACCCGCAAGTACTGGATGCAGTGCGTGGGCAACTGGAGCACGGTCTGTCGTACGGCGCCCCAACTGCCATGGAAACCGAGATGGCCGATCTGGTGTGCTCCATCGTACCGTCGATGGAAATGGTGCGCATGGTCAGCTCCGGCACTGAAGCCACCATGAGTGCCATCCGCCTGGCCCGTGGTTTCACCGGTCGCGACAATATCCTCAAGTTTGAAGGCTGCTACCACGGCCACTCCGACAGCCTGCTGGTCAAGGCCGGTTCGGGCCTGCTGACCCAGGGCGTACCAAGTTCGGCCGGGGTTCCGGCGAATTTCGCCAAACACACCCTGACCAGCGCGTTCAACGATATCGACGCCGTTGCAAAACTGCTGGGCGAAGTCGGCGACAGCGTGGCCTGCATCATCGTCGAGCCGGTGGCCGGCAATATGAACTGCGTGCCACCTGCCCCGGGCTTCCTTGAAGGCCTGCGCAGCCTGTGCGACAAGCACGGCGTGGTGCTGATTTTTGACGAAGTGATGACCGGTTTCCGGGTTGCCCTTGGCGGCGCACAAGCCCATTACGGCGTGACCCCGGACCTGAGCACCTTCGGCAAGATCATCGGCGGCGGCATGCCGGTGGGCTGCTTTGGCGGCAAACGCGAAATCATGCAGCACATCGCACCACTGGGCCCGGTTTACCAGGCGGGCACCCTGTCCGGTAACCCGCTGGCAATGGCCGCAGGTCTGACCACCCTGCGCCTGATCAGCCGCCCTGGCTTCCACGCCGAGCTGAGCGACTACACCACACGCCTGCTCGATGGTCTGCAGCAGCGCGCCGACGCGGCAGGTATTCCGTTTGTGACCACCCAGGCCGGTGGCATGTTCGGTCTGTACTTCAGCGGCGCCGATGACATCGTCACCTTCGACGACGTGATGGCCAGCGATGCCGACCTGTTCAAGCGCTTCTTCCACCTGATGCTTGAAGGTGGCGTGTACCTGGCGCCAAGCGCTTTTGAAGCAGGTTTCACCTCGATCGCCCACGGCGAAACCGAGCTGCAACTGACCCTGGACGCAGCAGAACGCGCATTTGCCGCACTGAAGTGATGCAAAAAACGGCAAGGGTTTACACCCTTGCCGTTTTTTTATGCCTGTAATGGGCTGATCTTTTACCCCGCCCGTCCAAAATCGTCTTAAATCAATGGATATCGCGGTTACGCAGCAGAAAAACGAGTAAAGACTTTGTAAGGTTGCCTCTGCTTATTTCATAATGCGCGCCTATACATCCCTTGGTCGGGTCAACCCGTCATTCAGAGGTACGTCGATTACCATGAACCGCACCGGCCGCGCCCTTGCACTGGGCTGCCTGTTGCTCCTACAACCGCTGCTTGCCCAGGCAGGCGGTAACTCGTTGTTGATCCCAGCGATGGGTCGCTGCACCCTCAATACTCAGCCTGAAGACCTCGCAGAGGCACTGGCGGCGTGTGAAGCAGCGGCAAAAGCCGGGGATGCAGAAGCCGAATACGAGTTGGGCGAGTTCTATTACGACGGTAAAAACACCCCGCAAGACCTCAACAAGGCACTGAGCTACTTCGAGCAGGCATCGCTGCAAGGCCACGCCATGGCCCAGTTTCAGCTCGGCACCATGTTCTTCAAGGGCGAAGGCGTGCCAGCCAATAACATTCAGGCGTATATCGTGCTGAAAATGGCCGCAGTCAACGGCGCTGAAGACGCACTGGACACCGCCGACCTGGTGGCCGAGCAAATGCCCCGTGACCAGCTCGAAACCGCCACCCAGATCCTCGGGCAGATTTTCCGCCAGTACCTGCAAGAGCTGCAGTCCACTGACGCCCGCTCGCCGTTTGCGCCGTTGCCTTGAACTGCTGACCTGACGTCGCACTTCCCCCTGTTCACTCTGCAAGACCGCCCGATCCTTATCAAGGGGACAGCAGTTCACCGCTGCGATACGCCTGCGGCCCCGCGATATGAGCAATAGCCATGCCCGCCGTGGCCATGCGCCGCAATGAGCAGACATAGAGCAAGCCTTCACGAGCACAAATCACGGGCGTACGCAGGTCAGTGATGGGGTCAATAATTTCGCCTACCGTTTGGCCTGCCTGCAGGTAATCTCCCACTTCAGCACAAAACACCACCAGTCCAGCGTGCGGCGCACACACTGGCTCTACGCCAGCCAGTGGCGTGGGCGGGTTAAGCAACGGCGGCAACGGGGCGACCTGCCCCTCGATGGCCCCGACATAGGTCAGGTAATCGATCAAGGCCTGGCTATCTGCCCTGGCAAACTCATGACTGACATCCCCCACCCCGCGCAACTCAAGGGTCACGGCGAAACTGGGCACCGTTACCGGAAAACGCGAAGCGAAACGCGACTGTATTTGCAGCCAAAACAGGGTAATGCGCTCGTCGAAAGATTGCCCGCCTGCTTCGCGGGCCAAAAAGCAGGCTCTTGCCCCCAGATAACGGGCCAGGGGTTCGACCTCCGTCCAGAAATCCGGGGATGCATACAGGTGCTGGACGGCCTCAAAATCACAATGCAAATCCAGTACGATATCGGCATCACAAGCCAGCCGTTGCAGAACCAGACGCATCGATTGCAGCTGAGTTCGCGCCTGCCTGCCTGCCAGGCTCCGTACAAGGGCCTGGCGGATCAAATGGGTGTTATGGGCAACATTGTCAGTCAACAGGGGCTCAACGCTATCGCCCACCTCAGTACTGAGGTCCACAAAATGGCGGTTAAAGTTTTCCCGGCTTTCGCTATCAAACCGCCCTTGCGGTACATCCATCTGCACCTGTTCAAGGCCGATCGGGTTGGCCACCGGCACCAGCACAATCTGCTTACGCAGCCGCCTGGCCGCCTCCAGCGCCAGCAAACGCTGCTTGAGATGCCAGAGCACAAGCATCCCGGGCAGCTCATCGGCATGCAGGGACGCTTGAATATAGATTTTCCCGAAAGCCTGATCCGGACCGTAATGAAAACTGTGAATCTGCCTGGCCGTGCCGGGTACAGCGGCCACCAGGTCATGATGTTGTCGGTGCATTTGCGTTTCCTAGTGACGTGGCCTGAGAAAAGCCAGCCAGTGGTGCTCCGCCACGCGAAACAGGCCGACCAGCACAAAGGTCACAGCCAGATACAACAGCGCCGCAATACCAAAGGCCTGAAAGGTGAGAAAGGTGGCGGCGTTGGCATCCCGGGCGACTTTCAAAATGTCAGGCACCGTGGCGGTGAACGCAAGCGTGGTGGAGTGCAGCAGCAAGATCACTTCATTGCTGTAGGCCGGCAGCGAACGGCGCAGGGCCTGAGGCAGGATGACCCGGGCGTAGAGCTTCCAGCCCCGGAACCCGTAAGCCCGGGCCGCCTCAACCTCCCCAGGGGCCAGGCTGCGAATCGCACCCGCGAAGATTTCAGTGGTGTAGGCACACGTGTTGAGCGTAAAGGCCAGCAGCGTGCAGTTCAGGGCATCCCGGAAAAAGCTGTCGAGAAACGGTTGCTCACGGATCGCGGCAAGGCTGTAGATGCCGGAGTAACAGATCAATAGCTGGATATAGAGCGGCGTCCCACGAAACACGTAGACGTAACACTGCACTGGCCAGCGTAACCAGAGCCGGGACGACACTTTGGCAATCGAGAGCGGAACCGAAAACACAAAGCCCAGGGCAAGCGCGGCGCTGGCCAGCCATAAAGTCATGGCCAGGCCACTGATCTGCTGGCCATCGCTGTAAAGAAAGGGCCGCCAATAGTCTTGCAGTAGTTCAATCATGTTTGCGGGCCCCTGACGCCCCGCCCGAAACGACGCTCAAGCAGGTACAGAATCACATTGGAGGCCATGGCAATCAGCAAATAGATCAGCGCCGCCAGCAACAGGAAATAGAACAGCTGGTAGCTGCTTTTACCCGCGTCATTGGCCACTTTCACCAGGTCCGCCAGGCCGATGATCGAAACCAGCGCGGTTGCCTTGAGCAATACCAGCCAGTTGTTGCCAAGCCCCGGCAATGCAAAGTGCATCATCTGCGGAAAAATCACTTGGCAAAAACACTGGGCGGGGGTCATGCCAAATGCTCGACCCGCCTCTATTTGACCCGGGGGGATGGCCAGCAAGGCACCACGAAAAGTCTCGGTAAAATAGGCGCCGTAGATAAAACCCAAGGTGATAACCCCGGCGCTGAAAGCATCTATATCCATATAGGCCCAGCCCATGCGGGTGGTCACCTGGCTGACCGCGCTCTGCAAGCCGTAAAAGATCAGCAGCATCAGCACCAGATCAGGTACCCCGCGAATCAGTGTTGTGTAAATTTGTGCACAGATGCGCAAAATACGGACTGTGGATAACTTGGCCTGGGCGCCAACGACTCCCAGGATCAAGCTCAGGCACAAGGAAAAAAGTGCCAGCTTAAGGGTCAGCCAGGTGCCATACAGCAGCAAGGGCCCGAAGCCGTTGAACCCCATAAAGGCAAATGCGCTCTGCTGCATGACCCAGGCCTCCTGCAACCAGCCTCAGCTGCTACTTGCCGCTGAACAGATTGATGTCACCGAAGTATTTTGTTTGCAGCCGCTCGTAGGTGCCATCGGCATGCAAAGCAGCCAGCCCCTGATCAATAAGAGCCTTGAGGGCCTCGTTGCCTTTGGCAATACCGATGGCACTTTTTGACGGCAGCAGGTCGCTCTCAATCGGCTTGCCCATTTCAAATTCGGCACCCTGGGCCGTGCGCATAAAGCCCATACGGGCTTGCAAAGAGTCCTGAATCGAGGCTATCAGTCGGCCTGAGATCAGATCGGCATAGACCTGATCCTGATCCGGATACGCCACCGCCTTTAAACCCGCCCGGGTCAACACCCGCGTGGCGTAAACCTCCTGAATGCTGCCCTGTAGATAACCGACGGATTTGCCCTTTGCCATGTCCAGGTTTTCATCCAGCGCAGCGCCTTTTTTAAACAGCAGAGAAGTAGGGCTGGAAAAAACCTCCGAGGAAAAATCAATAACCTTCTCCCGGGCCGGGGTCACAGCCATTGAGGCCAGAATTGCATCAATTTTTCCCGAATTCAGGCTCGGTATCATTGCGTCAAAGTCGCTTTCAACCCATTTGCACTTGACCTTGAGATGGGCACACAAGGCATTCCCAATATCGATTTCAAAACCCACCAAGGCACCATCAGCCGCCTTGGAGGCAAATGGGGCATAGGTGGGATCCACACCGAAACGGATTACGTCGTAGTCTTTAGCAAAAGCCAAACCGCTGGACAGACACAGCACGAGAGCAAACAACATCGGAACAAGTGTTTTCATGGTTTTATTCCTTATCGGTTTTGGAAAACCGGAGAGCAGATGGTCCTGCTCTCCCTGCCTTGCCGGTACTGACCGACAAGAACTCCAGGTACTGCAAGCAGCCATTCACGGCATATACAGCGCTGGAATTTCGCGCTGCATGGCCCGCTCTGGCACAGGCACATCAAACTCACGTGCCATGCGATGCCCCGAGTAAACGGCTGCAGCAATTGTCCCCGGCGCCAGGCAGTCGCCCAGCATGGCCACGGTCTGGATACCGGCCTCGACCAACGCCTGGGGCTGGGCATTAAGCGCATCGTGCAGCCCCTGCTCTGGCTCCCGGGAGGTCACCAGAAGCATTGCCGCAGCTTCGACAAGCCGAGGGCGGCCGGTGTACACACAACAGGCCATCACCCCTTCCGGGGTGACGGTGAGCAGCGAGTGGGAGGCAAGGATGGTGACATTCAGCTCAAGCAACCGACGCTGAATCCGGTGCTGTTCGAGGGTGTTGTGGGTCCAGGTCGCGACATCGGGCGCCGGGGTGACAAAAATCACTTCGATACCTTGTGCGACCAGCAGCTCGGCCAGCACATTGCCCATGTAGTAATGATCGTCATCAAACAGCAGCACCGGCGATGGCAGCACTGCACCGGCCATGACCTGATCCGGAGTAAATACTTCGATATTCTCAAGGCCCGTCAGGGGCTGGCGCAGCGCCCGGCCCAAACCATCATTGCGCCAGTGCGAGCCCGTGGCGACAAACACATGTTCGACACCAAGATCGAAAACGTCTTGCACCTCAAGGCGGCTCTCACGATAAATTTCCACCGTTTCAAGGCGGTTCAAGGCATCCACACGATAATCGACTACCCGCCCCCAGCTCGACAAACCCGGCAGTTTTGACTCGTTTGCGACACGCCCGCCCAAGGTTCGACTGGCCTCGGCAAGCATCACTTCAACGCCCCGAGCACCCAGTACCCTGGCGCACTCAAGGCCTGCTGGCCCCGCACCGACCACCAGCGCCCGGCCCGGATTGCGCTTGGGCGCAACGCGCTCCGGATGCCAGCCACGCCGCCACTCCTCGCCCATGGTCGGGTTTTGCGTACAACGCAAAGGGGTACTTGTGTGGTCGCCACTGACACAAATATTGCAACCGATGCACTCACGAATTTCATCAACCCGCCCTTCTTGTATCTTTTGCGGCAAAAAGGGATCGGCAATTGAAGGCCGCGCAGCGCCAATCAGATCCAGCACACCGCGCCGCACCAGCGAAGCCATGGTATCTGGAGAGGTGTATCGGCCCACGCCGACCATGGGTTTACGGGTTAATGGCTTGAGCCCGGTAAAAATCGCCTCCTGATAGCCTTCAGCGGCAAAGCGTGCGGTCACGCTGTCATTGGCCCAGTCGGCAACGTTGACATCCCACAGGTCCGGCAAGTCGGCCAGCATGGAGAAAATCTCGAAACCTTCGCTGTCGCGGGAAATCGCGCCGCTGCCAGCGTGCTCCTCGACAGCCAGGCGCACGGCAACGGCGCAGCGATCACCTACCGCCTCTTTGGTGTCCTCAATCAACTCCCGCAACAGGCGTACGCGATTAAACAGGCTGCCGCCATATTCGTCGGTACGGCGGTTGTTGCGTTGGGTCAGAAAGTGAAACGGCAATCCCAGGTCGTGGCCAGCGTAGACATATACAATGTCAAAACCCGCATCCCGTGCCCGCAACGCCGCCGCCCGATGCATATCACGCAGCTGCTTGATGTCGGCGCGCGACATGGCCCGTGCTTGCACAGGGTCATAACCGCGAACGGGAGTATTGGAGGGCGCCCAGGGGATTTCCCGGCTGTAACGGTTAGGCGCTGAATAACCATTGAAGGCCAGCTCGACCCCGGCCAGAGACCCATGCTGATGCACCTGCTCGCACATCCGGGCCAGGGCCGGAATGTCACGGTCATCCCACAAGCGCGCTTCTATATAAGGAGAAAACTCGCTCAGCGGACTGATCTCGCACTCTTCGGTACACACCACTCCCCAGCCGCCCTCGGCCTTTACCCCGCGCATGCGCGCCATGGCCGAAGGATGGGCATGGCCCATGCCATTGCAATGGGGCACCTGATAGAAGCGGTTGCGCGTTCGCACGGGCCCTATCTGTACCGGTTCAAAGAGAATGTCATATCGAGGATCGCGCACAGGTCTTCTCCCGAATATAAATATGCGAAGTAATAAATAAAATGATTAACCGCGGACCAGCCTGCCCTTTAGCGCCTGAACACTTGCAAGTAACAGAATCACATCAACTTTTCACATACCCCACGAATGATTGATGCAATCGGGCAATTGATTCCAGATGGTTTTCAACATCAGGCCCCAATTGTTTAGACACTTCATTTATTAACAAGTGAGTCAATGACAACATGGTCGAAGTTGAGTCCCATACCAGGCCCAACTCCGTAGAAACCCGAAACACTTCATCGGCATGATGATCGGCCCAACCGCAGAAATTATCGGTAATCAATATCACCGGAATGGAACGCTTGCGCGCTTCACTGCAAAGCAACAAGGCATGCCGGGAGTAGCGCCGTGCTTCATAGACCACGAGCATTGAGTCCTGTGGCGTTGACAGCAACACCTCACCAAAATGCCCGCAAGCGCCATCCACCAGATGCACCCGGTCGCGCAAGTACTGCAACATATGCACGGCGGTTGCAGGAGCTGAGTGCAACACGGTTATTGAATTGAAGCCGGAGCATCATGCCGCATAGCCAAGGCTTCCTGCATCACCTCTCCCATGACTTC
>NZ_JBUZTQ010000046.1:0-35085 GCF_055408445.1 Pseudomonas sp. B414
AATGATCGCGCGCTCTTCAACGCTGAGTTCGGAATAGGACATAGGGGCAGCACCGTACCGGAAAGGTCAGGTGTTGCACTCAGTTTTCGCGGCCGCCCACCATTGAACTGGCGATGCCGCGCTCGGTGCCAAAGCCTGCAACAAGCACCTGCGGGCGCTGTGCGATAAGGTGGGTGACCCTGTGCCAGCGCTCGGTACGGGTGTATTCGTACACCCGCACCAGCGCTGCAATTTCAAGTTGCAAACTGTTACCCAGCGCATCCTCATCTTCGCCCTGCTGCTGGAAACTCTTGAGGCGATCACCAAGTAGCCAGGGGCTATCGCTCAAGTCAGTCGTAAGGGCAACTTTGAGCGCCTTGAAGTGTTTAAAGCCAAGCGCACGACTGAATCGGCCAATAGTGGATTCACTGACACCCAACTTGCCAGCAACAACCGCTCCATTTTCAAACGGGAGATTATTCAGATTGGCCAATATATAAGACGCAATGTTTCTGGAAGCCAGAGACTTGCCAGACAGTTGCTCATGGAGTCGTTGTTTTAGTGACATTCATGACGTCCTCTCTTTATGGAGAAAATCATGATTTATTTCTGGCCGCAGGTCAAACCATGCAAGAAAACTTGCGACCTTTCCTACAAACTGTAGTACTTAACTTAGCGAAGATTTAAACCGGATTATTAAGCGCAGGCCAGGCGAATAGGCACTGACCGGCACAACGCTACAAAATAATCAGATACAAACTTGCTGCCTTACTTCTCCGGCATCGGAAACGGAAACGGCATCACGTTGCTGACACCACGGGCTTCGCTGATTTTCGGCGTACCCAGGCGCTCGACCTCGTCGATACGCACAATTGAGTGCATCGGTACAAAACTGCGTACCACGCCTTCGAATTGGGCCTTGAGCTTTTCTTCGCTCGGGTCCACGACCATTTGCGTGCGCTCACCGAAGACGAATTCCTCTACTTCCAGGAAGCCCCACAGATCACTTTGATAGATCTGCTTGGCGTACATTTCGAACACCTGGCCCTGGTTCAGGAATATCACCTTGTAGATTGGAGCTTCACGTTTGGTCATGGTGGGCGGGTAAGCATCTGAAGGTAAAAAAGAGGGCGCGAACTATAGCATAGCCCTCTGACGCACAGCGCTAGGAAGCAACGGCTATGCCCCCTATAATGCGCGGTTCTTTGAACCACTTGATGAACACCCATGGCCAAGAAGCTTTACATCGAAACCCACGGTTGCCAGATGAATGAGTACGACAGCTCGCGCATGGTCGACCTGCTGGGTGAACATCAGGCCCTAGAAGTCACAGCGCGCGCTGAAGACGCTGATGTCATCCTGCTGAATACCTGCTCGATCCGTGAACGTGCCCAGGACCGCGTGTACTCGCAATTGGGGCGCTGGCGTGAACTGAAACTGGCCAACCCCGACATGGTAATTGCCGTGGGTGGTTGCGTGGCCAGCCAGGAAGGCGCTGCGATCCGTGACCGCGCCCCGTATGTGGACGTGGTGTTCGGCCCGCAAACCCTGCACCGCCTGCCGGAAATGATCGACGCTGCGCGCATCACCAAGCTGCCGCAGGTGGATGTGTCGTTCCCGGAAATCGAAAAATTCGACCACCTGCCAGAACCGCGCATCGATGGCCCGAGTGCCTATGTCTCGGTGATGGAAGGCTGCAGCAAATACTGCACGTTCTGCGTGGTGCCCTATACCCGTGGCGAAGAAGTCAGCCGCCCGTTCGACGACGTGCTGGCCGAGGTGATTCACCTGGCTGAAAACGGCGTGCGTGAAGTGACCCTGCTGGGCCAGAACGTCAACGGCTATCGCGGCCTGACCGAAGGCGGCCGCCTGGCGGATCTCGCCGAGCTGATTCGCGTGGTGGCGGCCATCGACGGCATCGAGCGCATCCGCTACACCACCTCCCATCCACTGGAGTTCTCCGACAGCCTGATCCAGGCTCACGCCGAAGTCCCGGAGCTGGTCAAGCACCTGCACCTGCCGGTGCAATCGGGTTCGGACCGCATCCTGTCGGCAATGAAGCGCAACCACACCGCTCTGGAATACAAGTCCAAGCTGCGCAAACTGCGCGCTGCCGTACCGGGCATCTGCATCAGCTCCGACTTTATCGTGGGCTTCCCGGGCGAGACCGAAAAAGACTTCGAGCAAACCATGAAGCTGATCGAGGACGTGGGTTTCGACTTCTCCTACTCTTTTGTCTACAGCCAGCGCCCGGGCACCCCGGCGGCGGATCTCGCGGACGACACCCCGGAAGAGCGCAAGAAGGAGCGTCTGAACGCGCTGCAGCATCGCCTCAACCAGCAGGGCTTTGAGATCAGCCGGCAGATGGTCGGTTCCGTTCAGCGGATTCTGGTAACTGATTATTCCAAGAAGGATCCTGGCGAACTGCAGGGCCGTACCGAGAACAACCGCATCGTCAACTTCCGCTGCGACAACCCGCAGTTGATCGGGCAATTCGCCGACGTGCACATCGATGCGGCCCAACCGCACTCGTTGCGTGGCTCGTTACTGAACTGATCCCCCCTCCATGTGGGAGCGGGCTTGCTCGCGATTCATACAACGCCGTCTGTCTGGATTTGCGCGGTGATGCAATCGCGCGCAAGTCGAGTCGTAGCACCGCTGCTCCCACACAGACATGCGCCATGCATCAATCATTTGGTGAAGTCCTTTCACCCATGACCTGCTAGCGTTATCCTTGATTTCATCTCAATTGCCTAAGGGCGGCTAAATACGACCTTGAACGCACCCATCGAACCACATCGCTTCCTTCTCGAGCCCTTTGAGGCTCGCCGTTTCGCCAATCTGTGCGGGCAATTCGACGAGCACTTGCGCTTGATCGAGCAACGCCTGACGATCGAAATCCGCAATCGCGGCAATCAATTCGAGCTGATCGGCGACCCGAAAATCACTTCATCCGCAGAAAACCTGCTGCGCCGCCTGTATCGCGAAACCAAAGCCACCGAGCTTTCGCCAGACATGGTGCATCTGTTCCTGCAGGAATCTGCCGTACAGGACCTGGCCAGCAATCCGGTGGCCGAAGCCAGCGTTTCGCTACGTACCAAAAAGGGCATGATTCGCCCTCGCGGTATCAACCAGCAACGCTACGTCAAAGAGATCCTGGGCAACGACATCAACTTCGGCATTGGCCCGGCGGGTACCGGTAAAACCTACCTGGCCGTGGCCTGCGCAGTTGATGCCCTGGAGCGCGAGCAGATCCGCCGCATTCTGTTGGTGCGCCCGGCGGTTGAAGCGGGCGAAAAGCTCGGCTTCCTGCCCGGCGACCTGTCGCAAAAAATCGACCCGTACCTGCGCCCGCTCTACGACGCGCTGTACGAAATGCTCGGCTTTGAATACGTGGCCAAGCTGATCGAGCGTCAGGTGATCGAAGTTGCACCGCTGGCCTATATGCGCGGCCGCACGCTGAACAACAGCTTTATCATTCTCGACGAAAGCCAGAACACTACCGTCGAGCAGATGAAGATGTTCCTGACCCGTATCGGCTTTGGCTCGACCGCCGTGATCACCGGTGACATCACCCAGATCGACCTGCCAAAAGGCACCAAATCAGGGCTGAACCACGTTATCGAAGTGCTCAAGGATGTACCGGGCATCAGTTTTACCCACTTCCAGTCCAAGGACGTCGTGCGCCACCCGCTGGTGCAGCGCATCGTCGAGGCTTACGGCCGCTACGAACAGGAAGCCGCGGACAAACTGGCCGCACTGCCTGCTGCAAAGGATTACCGCCACGATGCTTGAGCTTGACCTGCAACTGGCTACCGACGCAGCCGCGCCCAGCGAAGCCCAGTTCCGCCAATGGTGCGAACTGGCGCTGCGCCAGCGCACCGCCGATTCGGAAATGACCATTCGTCTGGTAGACGAAGCCGAAGGTCGTGAGCTTAATCACACCTGGCGCCAGAAAGACTACGCAACCAACGTCCTGTCTTTTCCGGCCGACGTGCCTGACGAGTTCCTCGATATCCCGCTACTGGGCGATCTGGTGATTTGCGTGGCCGTGGTTGAACGCGAAGCTGCCGAACAAGGCAAAAGCCTTGAAGCCCACTGGGCCCACCTGGTGATTCACGGCTGCTTGCATCTTCTGGGTTACGACCATATAGAAGACGAAGAAGCCGAAGAAATGGAAGCACTGGAACGAACGTTGCTTGCAGAACTGGGTCATCCTGACCCGTATGCAGACGACGAAACTGAATGACACTCACTGAAACTACCAAGGGATACGAGTAAATCGCTATGAGCGAAGACCGATCGAGCAACGGGCAAAAGTCATGGTTGGGTAAGCTGACCCAGGCCTTTGCCCATGAGCCGAAAAACCGCCAGGAGCTGCTTGAGCTGCTGCGCGAAGCACACCAGAACAAACTATTGGACAGTGAAGCGCTGGCCATTGTCGAAGGCGCCATTCAAGTGGCTGACCTGCAGGTACGGGACATCATGGTTCCGCGCTCGCAGATGATCAGCATCAAGGCGACCCAGACCCCCCGTGAATTTCTCCCGGCGATCATCGACGCTGCGCACTCGCGCTACCCAGTGATCGGCGAAAGCCACGATGACGTCCTCGGCGTCCTGCTGGCCAAAGACCTGCTGCCGCTGATCCTTCAGGAGAACGGTGACAAGTACAACATCAAGGATTTGCTGCGTCCGGCGACGTTTGTCCCTGAGTCCAAGCGCCTTAACGTGTTGTTGCGTGAATTCCGTGCCAACCACAACCACATGGCCATCGTGATTGACGAATACGGCGGCGTGGCAGGTCTGGTAACGATTGAAGACGTCCTCGAGCAGATCGTCGGCGATATCGAAGACGAGCACGATGTCGAGGAAGACAGCTATATCAAGCCACTGCCGAGCGGTGACTTTCTGATCAAGGCACTGACCCCCATCGAGAACTTCAATGAGTTCTTCGACACCGAATTCTCCGACGACGAGTTCGACACTGTCGGCGGCCTGGTCATGAGTGCGTTCGGGCACTTGCCAAAACGCAACGAAACCACTGAAATCGGCCCTTACCGCTTCCGCATCCTCAATGCTGACAGCCGCCGGATTCATTTGATTCGCCTGACGCCTGTCGCCCGCTAAACCCCAACACCAAGGATTGAAATGCGCTGGATAACCTCCCCCGGCTGGCCCGGTAACTTGCTGGCCGTGGTGGCCGGCGCACTGACAACCCTGGCGTTGGCACCCTTCGATATCTGGCCATTGGCACTGGTTGCCCTGGCCATGTTCTATCTCGGCCTGCGCGAGCTGTCGCCCAAACAGGCGCTGGGCCGTGGCTGGTGCTATGGCTTTGGCCTGTTTGGCGCCGGCACCAGCTGGATCTACTACAGCATTCACCACTTCGGTGGCGCATCTGTGCTGCTGGCCGGCTTCCTGATGCTGCTGTTCACCGCAGCCATTGCCTGGTTCTTTGCCCTGCCCGCCTGGCTCTGGGCACGCTGGATTCGCCGCAATGAAGCGCCGCTGGCCGACACCCTGGCGTTTGCAGCGCTGTGGGTCGCTCAAGAGGCGTTCCGTGGCTGGTTCCTCACCGGTTTCCCGTGGCTGTACTCCGGTTACAGTCAGCTCGACGGCCCTCTGGCCGGGCTCGCCCCCTTGGGCGGCATGTGGCTGGTGTCCTTCACCCTGGCCCTGACCGCAGCCCTGCTATGCAATCTGCCACGCCTGATCAAGGCCAGACGCAAAGCCTTTGTCGCGGCGGGCCTGGTGTTACTGATCGGCCCCTGGATCATTGGCCAGGCACTCAAGCATCACGCCTGGACCAGCCCATCGGGTGACCCGCTAAGCGTGGCGGCAATCCAGGGCAATATCGAACAGAGCATGAAATGGGACCCGGCGCAGCTCAACGCGCAACTGGCCCTGTACCGCGACATGACCTTCAGCTCCAAACGAGTGGACCTGATCGTTTGGCCAGAAACCGCCATTCCTGTACTCAAAGAGAACGCTGAAGGCTTCCTGAGCATGATGGGCCGCTTTGCCGCCGACCGGAATTCAGCGCTGATTACCGGCGTGCCTATCCGCCAGGAAGTGCGCCATGAACCGCGTTTCTTCAACGGCATCACCGCTGTGGGCCAGGGCGACGGTATTTATCTGAAACAAAAGCTGGTGCCATTTGGTGAGTACGTACCGTTGCAGGATGTACTGCGCGGCGTGATCGCTTTCTTCGACCTCCCAATGTCGGACTTTGCCCGCGGCCCATCGGACCAGGCCATGTTGCAGGCCAAGGGCTATCAGATCGCGCCATTGATTTGCTATGAAGTGGTGTACCCGGACTTCGTGGCCAACCTCGCGGCCAAGAGCGACATCTTGCTGACCATCAGTAACGACACCTGGTTCGGCACCTCGATTGGCCCGCTGCAGCACCTGCAGATGGCGCAAATGCGTGCTTTGGAAGCCGGACGCTGGATGATTCGGGCAACCAACAATGGCGTTACGGCGCTGATCGACCCGTTTGGCCAGATCACCACACAAATCCCGCAGTTCGAGCAGGGCATCATGTACGGCGAAGTAGTGCCCATGCACAACCTCACGCCTTACCTGCAATGGCGTTCGTGGCCGCTGATCATCCTGTGCAGCCTGCTGATTGGCTGGGCGCTGGTTACCAGCCGGATTGCCAAGACAGTTTAGGCAAACCACCGGCGCCCGCAATGTCCCCTGACGGGGTCAGATTCTGGGGGCGCCGCAAACCTGTAGAGCTTGCCTGTGATGCAGGCGCTGCGGTCTGTCAGGTGAACCGCAGTGATGCCATCGCGAGCAGGCTCGCTCCCACATAATGATCCCGGCAAGGTCCGAATTTTGTGAGCACCGCAAAACCTGTGGGGCTGGTTTGCCTGCCAGACCGCGCCGCCTGCATCGCGAGCAAGCCCGCTCCCACAGAATGATCCCGGCAAAGTCCGAATTTTGTGAGCACCGCAAAACCTGTGGGGCTGGTTTGCCTGCCAGACCGCACCGCCTATAACGCGAGCAAGCCCGCTCCCACAGAATGATCCCGGCAAGGTCCGAATTTTGTGAGCACCGCAAAACCTGTGGGGCTGGTTTGCCTGCCAGACCGCACCGCCTGCATCGCGAGCAAGCCCGCTCCCACATAATGATCCCGGCAAGGCCCGAATTTTGTGAGCACCGCAAAACCTGTGGGAGCAGGCTTGCCTGCGATGGCAGCAACGCGGTTTGCCTGCCAGACCGCGCCGCCTGTATCGCAAGCAAGCCCGCTCCCACCTTCCCCCCATGAATGCATACGTTCAATTAGCGATAAAACAACGGGTAGGCAATCTGCCCCACCGCTTCATTGATCAATAGCCCCGACTGCCAGAATGCTTTGTACTCCGGCATCCAGCCCCCCAGCGGTCGTGCGCTATCGGCACTGAAAAAACCGACCGGCGCGGGCACTACTTCAAAACCGGCCTGCTCAAAACTCCATACCGAACGCGGCATATGCCAGCCGTGCGTCACCACGACCACGCGCTTGATCCCCAGCGGCAGCAGAATATCAGCGGTCATTTTGGCGTTTTCCCAGGTCGTACGGCTTTGCTCTTCTTTCCAGCGTACTTGCACGCCGAAGTCATCACGCAATGAATCCGCCATCAACTGCGCCTCACTGGGTGGCGAGCCGTAGTGCAGGCCTCCGGTAGTCAATACCGGCAAGCCTGAAGCCTTGGCCAATCGGGCGGCATAGCGCTGGCGCTCCAGGCCGATTCCGGTCGGCTGATCGCTGCCCCAGGCCGGGTCACCGCGCTCACGCCCCGAACCCAGCACCACAATGGCACCGGCGCGCCCGGCCAGCATCGACCATTCACTCGGCGCCAACGGCGGCTCGCGCTCCAGCACCCGAGCACCCCACTCCACCATCACCGGCAAGCTCATCAGCCAGAACCCGCCCAGGCCCAATGCAAACAGTACACCCGCCAGACGCGGACGCGAATGCCGCAGCCACCAGGCGAGCACCAGGAGCAACAAAAGAATTCCGGGGGGCAATAGCAGTTGTTTAAAAAAATATCGAATAGGCATCGAGCATCTCCAAAGATGCCCGAAGCCTAAGGGGGTTGAGTGAGCGCATCAATAACGCAGGTGAGAAACCCAAACACAAACGCGTGATGCATCAACCCGGGGGTACAACCTTGCTTGATGCGGCTTTGTTGAAGGCCAGACTTGAATCGCCGTATGGCCTAAGCTCCCTGCACCCTGTCTTTAAGCCAGATTACCTTGGCCTTGGGGGCATCCTGCATATTAACGCTGCCTTGCGAGCGTTTAACTGCCTCACGCCCGATCCGGTTTAGATAGAGGTTGATCAACTCCAGCTCGGCATGACTCAAGCCTCGCAATTCCAACTCGACTGGGCGTTCATCACGTAATTGGACAGCCGTCTTTGCTGAATCAAGAGCCACACTCAAACGATCAATCAGCCGCTCATACACTTGCGATGTTGCTACGCTACGTTGCAACTCTGCCATCCGTCCACCTCATTTAAGGAAATGCATCTCCCCCAAAGAGAGCTTAGCTGCGCATGTAAAAGTGGCGTGCTGCTGCGACCAACGGATTGAAGAGGCAATCAGGGTTTCCCTCGATAGAGCGGGGTCATGTATGCTACGGGACTTCCTGTAACCCCTGCTCCAACCTGACCGGGCAACATTATGGCCGGTCTATGTTGAAGAGGATTAGGCCACCCTTTATCAGTACAAGTAGCCATGCACGAACAATATCAGCCCCGTGAAATAGAAGCCGCCGCCCAATCATTCTGGGACAACCAAAAGTCCTTCGAAGTCAGCGAAGATCTAGGCAAAGAGACGTTCTACTGCCTATCGATGTTCCCGTACCCAAGCGGCAAGCTACACATGGGGCACGTGCGCAACTACACCATCGGTGACGTGATCTCCCGTTACCAGCGCATGCTGGGCAAGAATGTTCTGCAACCCATGGGTTGGGACGCCTTCGGCATGCCGGCCGAAAACGCCGCGATGAAAAACAAGGTCGCGCCGGCCAAGTGGACCTACGAAAACATCGCCTACATGAAGACCCAGTTGCGTAGCCTGGGCCTGGCCGTTGACTGGTCCCGCGAAATCACTACCTGCAAGCCGGATTACTACCGCTGGGAACAATGGCTGTTCACCCGCCTGTTCGAAAAAGGTGTGATCTACCGTAAAAACGGCACCGTAAACTGGGACCCGGTGGACCAGACCGTTCTGGCCAACGAACAAGTGATCGACGGCCGTGGCTGGCGTTCGGGCGCGGTGATCGAAAAACGCGAAATCCCGATGTACTACTTCAAGATCACCGCTTATGCGGATGAACTGCTTGAAGGCCTCGACGACATGCCGGGCTGGCCCGAGCAGGTCAAAACCATGCAGCGCAACTGGATTGGCAAATCCCGCGGCATGGAAGTGCAGTTCCCTTACAACGTCGAGTCCATCGGCGAAGCGGGCGCACTCAAGGTCTTCACCACCCGTCCTGATACCTTGATGGGCGCGACCTACGTCGCAGTGGCTGCCGAGCACCCGCTCGCCACTCTGGCTGCGCAAGGCAATCCTGAGCTGCAAGCGTTTATCGCTGAATGCAAAGGCGGCAGCGTTGCCGAAGCCGACATGGCCACCCAGGAGAAAAAGGGCCTGCCAACGCCTCTGTTCGTCGAGCACCCGCTGACCGGCGAAAAACTGCCGGTATGGGTCGCCAACTACGTGCTGATGCATTACGGCGACGGCGCGGTGATGGCTGTACCTGCACACGACGAGCGTGATTTCGAATTCGCCACCAAGTACAACCTGCCGATCAAATCGGTAGTACGTACCAGCGCAGGCGACGAGTCACCGGCTCCGTGGCAGGACGCTTACAACGAACACGGCACGCTGATCAACTCCGGCGAATTTAACGGTCTTGATTTCGACGCAGCATTCGCCGCCATCGAAGCCGCCCTCACCGCCAAAGGCCTGGGCCAGTCGCGTACCCAATTCCGCCTGCGCGACTGGGGCATCAGCCGCCAGCGCTACTGGGGCTGCCCGATCCCGATCGTGCATTGCGACACTTGCGGTGACGTACCGGTACCTGAAGCCCAGCTGCCAGTAGTCCTGCCGGAAGACGTCGTACCCGATGGCGCCGGTTCGCCATTGGCACGCATGCCCGAGTTCTACGAGTGCAGCTGCCCTAAATGCGGCGCACCGGCCAAACGCGAAACCGACACGATGGACACCTTCGTCGAGTCGTCGTGGTACTACGCCCGTTACGCCTCGCCACACTATGAAGGCGGCCTGGTCGAAAAATCGGCGGCTGACCACTGGTTGCCAGTCGACCAGTACATCGGTGGTATCGAACACGCCATCCTGCACCTGCTGTACGCGCGCTTCTTCCACAAGTTGATGCGTGACGAAGGCCTGGTCAGCTCCAACGAGCCGTTCAAGAACCTGCTGACCCAGGGCATGGTGATTGCCGAAACTTACTTCCGTACGCTGGACAACGGCGGCAAGGACTACTTCAACCCGGACGACGTGGAAATCGAACGTGATGCCAAGGCCAAGATCATCGGCGCCAAGCTGAAAAGCGACGGCCTGCCGGTGGAAATCGGCGGCACGCAGAAAATGTCCAAGTCGCTGAACAACGGCGTTGACCCGCAGTACATGATCGAACAATACGGCGCAGACACCTGCCGTCTGTTCATGATGTTTGCTTCGCCGCCTGACGCCAGCCTGGAATGGTCCGACTCGGGTGTTGAAGGCTCGCACCGCTTCCTCAAGCGCGTATGGCGCCTGGCCCACGCCCACGTTGGCCAGGGCCTGCCGGGCGCACTGGATATCGCCAGCCTGAACGACGAGCAAAAAGTCGTTCGCCGCGCCATCCACCAGGCGATCAAGCAAGCCAGCCAGGACGTCGGCCAGCATCACAAATTCAACACCGCCGTCGCCCAGGTGATGACCGTGATGAACGTGCTCGAAAAAGCACCGCAAGCCGCAGAACAAGACCGCGCCCTGCTGCAGGAAGGCCTTGAGACTGTTGCACTGCTGCTGGCGCCAATCACTCCGCATATCAGTCATGAGCTGTGGAACCAGTTGGGGCATGCCGGTGCAATCATCGACGCTGCCTGGCCAACCCTGGATGAAAGCGCGCTGGTGCAAGACACCCTGCAGCTGGTTATCCAGGTCAACGGCAAGCTGCGCGGACATATCGAAATGCCAGCCGCCGCCAGCCGCGAAGAGGTTGAAGCCGCTGCCCGCATCAACGAAAACGTACTGCGCTTTACCGAAGGCCTGACGATTCGCAAAGTGATCGTGGTACCGGGCAAATTGGTCAATATCGTCGCCAGCTAACTGGAACAGGCGCCCGTGCCATGCGCGGGCGCCCAACAAGACCTTCAGGGCCGCCTGGGTGGCCCATCTGGTTTCAAGGGGAGCAACACATGATCAAACGCAACTTGCTGGTGATGGGTCTCGCGGTTCTGTTGAGCGCCTGCGGCTTTCAACTGCGCGGTACCGGCACCAATCAGCTGACGATCACCGAACTCGACGTCAGTGCGCGCAACGCTTATGGCGACACCGTTCGTCAACTGCGTCAGGTACTGGAAAACAGCGGCGTGAAAATCACCGCCAATGCACCCTACAAGCTTATTCTGACGAACGAAAAAGAGTCCCAGCGTTCTGCCAGCTATACCGGCAATACCGGCACCGCCGAGTATGAGCTGAGCAACGTGCTGAGCTACGAAATTCAGGGTCAGAACAACCTGCCGTTAGTCAACGGCAAAGTTGAGGCCTACAAGGTGTACCTGCAGGACGGCAGCAACGTTGCAGGCTCCAGCCAGGAAGGTGCAGTAATTCGCAAAGAGATGCGCCGCGACCTGATTCAGCAACTGGTACTGCGCCTGGAGCAATTGACTCCGGAGCAGCTGGAAACACTGCAACAGCAGGCCGATGCGAAAGCCAAGGCTGAAGCAGATGCCATCGAAGCTGCACGCCAGGCTCAAGAGGCCATCCCTCAACAGTCGCCTCTCGAACTGCAAAACTAATAAGGCATACGGGGCGCTCAAGCGCCCCGCTATCGTTATAGCCCCTATGAAACTCGCCCCCGCCCAACTCGCCAAACACCTGCAAGGCAACCTTTCGCCGATCTACATCATCAGCGGCGATGACCCGTTGCTGTGCCAGGAAGCGGCCGATGCCATTCGCAGTACCGCCCGCCAGCAAGGCTTTGATGAACGCCAGGTATTCAGCGCCGATGCCAGCTTTGATTGGGGCACATTGCTGCAAGCCGGTGCCAGCATGTCGCTGTTTGCCGAAAAGCGCCTGTTGGAGCTGCGCCTGCCTTCGGGCAAACCCGGCGACAAAGGCGCCGCGGCACTGATCGAATACAGCTCGCGCCCAGCCGAAGACACCCTGCTGCTGATCAGCCTGCCCAAGCTCGATGGCAGCGCGCAGAAAACCAAGTGGGGCAAAGCACTGATTGAAGGGGCACAGACCCAGTTCGTGCAGATCTGGCCTGTGGACGCCAATCAGTTGCCGCAATGGATTCGCCAGCGTTTGTCTCAGGCCGGGCTGTCGGCCACCCATGACGCAGTGGAACTGATCGCAGCGCGGGTCGAAGGCAACCTGCTGGCGGCCGCGCAAGAAATCGAAAAGCTCAAATTGATGGCCGAAGACGGGCAAATCACTGTGGAAACCGTGCAGGCAGCAGTGGCTGACAGCGCGCGTTTTGATGTGTTTGGCCTGGTCGATGCCGTGCTGAACGGCGAAGCCGCCCACGCCTTGCGCATGCTCGAAGGCCTGCGCGGCGAAGGCGTGGAGCCTCCGGTAATCTTGTGGGCACTGGCGCGCGAGTTAAGGGTACTGGCCAATATTGCCCTGCAATACAGCCAGGGCATCCCGCTGGACAAGGCATTCAGCCAGGCCCGTCCACCGGTATGGGACAAACGCAAACCGCTGATGAGCAAAGCCTTGCAACGTTATTCGGCGCAGCGCTGGGCGCAGTTATTGATGGATGCACAACGTATTGATGCACAGATCAAAGGGCAGGCAGCGGGTTCGGCCTGGAGCAGTTTGAGCCGCCTGACTTTGCTGATGTGTGGGCAACGGCTGAATCTGCCTGCAGAATAATCCCCCGCGGGTCGCCCTGACTGGACAACTCAAAAGATCTGGCCGATGATTTGCGCGTGTTCAATTCAAGCGAGAGAAAACGCCATGAGCAAGCGCCCCAACAAGGCCAAATCCATTGTTGCCCAACCCCTGTTCCGCAGCCGCCAGGAACGCCCCGCCAAAGGCAAAGGCAGCTACCGCCGCGAAGCCTTCCAGTCGAGAGACCGGGAGGCTTTTTACTTTCTGGCTGCCTGACTGCGGGGATGATAAGGTCTGCTTCTGTTTAGCATTACCTGGACCTGCGCATGCTCTCACGTCATACACGCCGTTGGCCGATGCGCCAACTGATCGCTGCTTCCAGCGTCATTCTTTTAGTCGCCTGCGCAGAGAAACCTACCGCAGCCGATGCTCAAACCTTGCCTGTGATACCCCCGGCTCCGGCGGTAATCACCAGCGCGCCAGCACCAGCCACTGACACCCCTCTTGTCCAGCCCGCTCAAAGCTTCAGCGAGTGGCAAGCCGATTTCCGCACTCAGGCACTTAAAGCCGGGATCAACCCGCAGGTGTTCGATAACGCCTTTGCCGGTATCACCCCGGACATGAGCGTGATCAAGGCCGACCGCAGCCAACCCGAATTCAGCCGCCCGGTCTGGGAATACCTCGACGGCGCCCTGTCGCCTTTGCGTGTACGCAATGGCCAGCGTTTGCTGGAGCAAAATGCTGAGCTGCTGAGCCGTATCGAACAGCGCTATGGCGTTGATCGCCAGGCGCTGGTCTCGGTTTGGGGCATGGAAAGCAATTTTGGTTCGTTCCAGGGCAACAAGTCGGTTATTCGCTCCCTGGCGACCCTGGCCTATGAAGGGCGTCGCCCGGAGTTCGCCCAAAGCCAATTGATCGCGGCGCTGAAGATTATTCAGGAAGGCGACATAAGCCCCGATAAAATGCTCGGCTCATGGGCTGGCGCAATGGGCCAGACCCAGTTTATCCCCACCACCTATGAAACCCACGCGGTGGATTTCGATGGCGATGGCCGTCGTGACATCTGGAACAGTTCGGCTGATGCCCTGGCCTCGACTGCCCATTACCTGCAAAGCTCGGGCTGGAAACAAGGCCAACCGTGGGGCTTTGAAGTTACGCTGCCTGCCGGATTTGACTATGCCCTGGCAGATGGCGCGATCAAAAAGAGCGTTGCACAATGGCGGCAGTTAGGCGTCACCGTACCGGCCAGCGCCGCTGGTTCTGATCAGGCAAGCGCCACCCTGCTGCTGCCTGCGGGCTATCGTGGCCCTGCGTTTTTGGTGCTGGATAACTTCCGCGCCATCCTGCGCTATAACAATTCATCGTCCTATGCACTGGCCGTGGGCTTGTTGTCTCAGCGCTTCGGCGGTGGCGGGACCATTTTGGCCGACTGGCCAAAAGACGACCGACCGCTGAGCCGCTCCGAACGAGTTGAGCTGCAAATGCTGTTGAGCCAGCGCAATTACGATGCGGGCAATGCGGACGGCATTATCGGCGCCAATACCCGCAAAGCGATTCGCAGCGCCCAGCAAGCCATGGGCTGGCCAGCAGATGGCTACCCGAGTCACAAGTTGCTGGAGAGCTTGCGCAGCCGGTAAGACTGTTGGCTCACCCCAACCCTCTCCCTCAGGAGAGGGTTGGGGTGAGGGGCTTTAGATTTTGCCTTTTACAACAACAGCCTGCTCAAGTACCAACTGTTGCCTGTCCGCATCCAGGCGCACCAGCGCGCCCATAGGCAACGTCAGGTTCGGATCGCAATGCCCACTGCGCCAGCCAGACAACACTGGAATACCCAACCCGCCCAGTTCCTGAGTCAGCAACCGCTCCAGCGCCAGCACATCAACCCCGGCCACATCCCCCACCAGAACACCACGCAACCTGTCGAGCTTGCCTGCCAGACGCAAATGAGTCAGCAGACGATCAATCCGGTACAACGGCTCGTTGACGTCTTCGATAAACAGAATGATGTCTTCACTGTCCAGCTCAAACGCTGTGCCCATAGTGGCGCAGATCATCGACAGGTTACCGCCCAGCAAACGGCCAGTGGCGCAGCCCGGTGCAATGGTGGTCAGCGGCCAGGCCTCCGGATGCTCCAGCACCGGCGGTTGCAGCCCGCTTAGCATGCGCAGTAATGAGGACTCGGTAGGCGGTTGCTTGTTGCCCAGCAGATCGGCGTTAAGCATTGGCCCGTGAAAGGTCACAAAGCCCGCATAACGAGTGATCGCCAGATGCAGCGCGGTGATATCGCTGTAGCCAACAAATGGCTTGGGATGACCGCGTAGAAGCTCAAAATCGATGCCATCGAGCAAGCGCGGACTGCCATAGCCGCCGCGCAGGCAGAAAATGGCATCGATGCTGTCATCGGCAAAAGCGTTATGCAGGTCGCGCAAACGCTCTGCATCAGAACCGGCCAGATAACCATCCCTTTGCCACACCCCCGGAAAGACCCGCAGCTGGTAGCCGCGTGCATGCATCCATTGGGTCGCGAGGTTCAGATCAAGTTCGCCGGGACCTGCCGGGGCGATCAGGGCGATCACCCCGCCAGCGGGCAACGCGGGCACCGCGCTGTGGGCCTTGAAAGACACTGGCGCGGTGAGCCGGTTGTTCATGGGGTCAGGCACTCACCAGCATGGATTTGACCAGCTTGGCTTGTTCGTCTGCGTGGTACGAGGAACGTACCAGCGGGCCGGATGCCACGTTTTTGAAGCCCATTTTGTAGCCTTCTTCGGCAAACCAGGCGAACACGTCCGGGTGCACAAAGCGCTGAACCGGCAAGTGGCTTCGCGACGGCTGCAAGTACTGGCCCAGGGTCAGCATGTCGATGTCGTGTTCGCGCATGCGCTTCATCACTTCGATCACTTCTTCGTCCGTCTCGCCCAGACCCAGCATCAGGCCGGATTTGGTCGGGATATGCGGCATCATCTGCTTGAAGCGTTGCAGCAGGGTCAGCGACCACTGATAGTCGGAACCAGGACGCGCAGCCTTGTACAAGCGTGGTACGGTTTCAAGGTTGTGATTGAACACGTCTGGCGGCTCGGCTGCGGTGATTTCCAGCGCAACGTCCATACGACCACGGTAATCCGGGACCAGGGTTTCCAGCAACACACCCGGCGACAGCTTGCGGATCTCGCGGATGCAGTCGGCAAAGTGCTGGGCACCACCATCACGCAGGTCGTCGCGGTCTACCGAGGTGATCACCACGTACTTAAGGCGCAGATCGGCGATGGCAACCGCCAGGCTTTCTGGCTCATTGACGTCCAGTGGCTTCGGACGGCCGTGACCCACGTCGCAGAACGGGCAGCGACGGGTGCAGATATCGCCCATGATCATAAAGGTCGCAGTGCCACCGGAGAAACACTCACCCAGGTTCGGGCAGGAGGCCTCTTCGCACACGCTGTGCAGCTTGTGTTTGCGCAGCAGGGACTTGATACGGTCGACTTCAGGCGAAACCGGAATGCGTACACGAATCCAGTCAGGCTTCTTCGGCAGTTCGGTGGTCGGAATGATCTTTACCGGGATGCGCGCAACCTTTTCGGCACCGCGCAACTTGACGCCGGTCTCAACCTTGGAACGGGCCTCGCTGGCGCGGGCTGCACGTTCTGAGATATCCAGCGTTGGGATCAGGGTTTGAACAGCGTCTTGCGCAGTAGTCATATCAATCGATTCCGCCCGTCAGGGTCGTCTGCTCAGCATAGTCGAGGTGTTTGACGAGCTGCGCACGCAGCCGGGCACCTACCTCGGCAAATTCAATCGGCCCTGCATGGTCACGTAGCTGGGTCATCGCCAGCCCCGCATAACCACAGGGGTTAATCCGTCGAAACGGTTCCAGGTCCATGTCCACATTCAGGGCCAGACCGTGGAAGGAGCAGCCATTGCGTATGCGCAGCCCCAGAGAGGCGATTTTCGCGCCATCAACATATACGCCCGGCGCATCGGCCTTGGCGGCAGCGCTCACGCCATAGCTGGCAAGCAGCTCGATCAGGCACTGTTCCATCCGCGTGACCAGCTCACGTACGCCATAGCCCAACCGGCGCACATCAAGCATCAGGTAAGCAACCATCTGGCCAGGGCCATGATAGGTCACCTGGCCGCCGCGATCAGACTTCACCACCGGGATATCACCCGGCAGCAGCAGATGCTCGGCCTTGCCTGCCTGGCCTTGGGTAAACACCGGCGGATGCTGCACCAGCCAGACTTCGTCTTGCGTGTCCGGCTCAAGCTTGCGCTCGTCGGTGAAACGTTGCATCGCCAGCCAGGTACGCTCGTAGTCAAGCAGGCCCAGCTCGCGAATACCCAAGACTTGCGACATCACAACACCATATGTACGAAGCCGGTGGCCCGCAATTCGCTGTTGATGTTGTAGAGCTGGTCCTGATCCGTTGCCACGATATGCAACTGGATTGTCGTGTACTTGCCGTTGGTGCTCTGGCGTTCATCAACACGATCATCGTTGACCGTCGCGTGTTTCTTGACGATATCGATGATCTTGTCCTTATTGCCCACACCCGTGTCGCTGATTACCTTAACCGGGTAATCCACGTTGGGGAATTCGATCTTTGGCGCCTTTACTTCGGTTTCGCTCATGGCGTATTGGCCTCGTAAGCCCGGAACAACAAAGGTGCCCCCGCACAGGATGGGCGCGGGGTCACACAGGTGGGTGCAATCAGTTGAACAACCCGTAGAAGAATAGACGGATGCTATCCCACACGCGTCGGAAAATACCACCTTCCTCAACGGGTTCAAGTGCGATCAGGTCGGCACTGTGCACAACCTTGTCATCGAGCTTGACCTCAACCTTGCCGATCACATCGCCTTTGGCAATAGGGGCCATCAGTTGCGGGTTCATGGTCATGCTTGCGGCCAGCTTTTTCAATTGGCCTTTAGGCAGGGTCATGGTCAGGTCTTCAGCCAGACCGGCTTTAACCTGATTGGTGGTGCCTTTCCACACAGGTGCTTGAGCCAGCTCAACACCCTTCTGGTAGAAGGTCTGGGTTTCGAAGAAGCGGAAACCGTAGGTCAGCAGCTTCTGGGTCTCGGCAGCACGAGCTGTTTCGCTGTTGGTGCCGAACACTACCGCGATCAGGCGCATGCCATCACGCACGGCCGAAGACACCATGCAGTAGCCGGCTTCGTCAGTGTGACCGGTTTTCAGACCGTCAACGGTCTTGTCACGCCACAGCAACAGGTTGCGGTTAGGCTGCTTGATACCGTTCCAGAAGAACTCTTTCTGCGAGTAGATCGCGTAGTGAGTCGGGTCTTCGTGGATGATGGCGCGGGCCAGCAACGACATATCGTGGGCCGACGAGTAATGATCCGGGTTCGGCAGGCCGGTCGGGTTCATGAAGTGGCTGTTGGTCATGCCCAACTCGGCCGCTGTCTTGTTCATCATGTCGGCAAAGGCATCTTCGCTGCCGGCAATGTGCTCGGCCAGGGCAACACTGGCGTCGTTACCCGACTGGATGATGATGCCGTGCAGCAGGTCGCTGACCGATACCTGGGTACCCACCTTGATGAACATCCGCGAACCACCGGTGCGCCATGCGTTTTCGCTGACGGTTACCGGGTCGTTTTCACCGATCTGGCCACGACGGATTTCCAGGGTCGCGATGTAAGCGGTCATCAGCTTGGTCAGGCTGGCTGGCGGCAGACGCTGGTCGCCGTTGTTCTCGACCAGCACGTTACCGCTGCTGGCTTCCATCAGAACATAGGACTTGGCTGCAAGTTGTGGCGGCGACGGCATCATCTCGGCTGCCCAGGCGGCAGGAGTGATGATCAGCGGTACTAGCAGGCACAGGCGTTTGGCAAAGGTGGTGATGTTCATCCGTCTCTCGAAGTTGTTAATGGAAACTTACCCTCGCGGGCAAAACTGTACAGGCAGTCGTTTGACTGACTGCCGCGTATTCAGTTGCAGTCCCTGCCCCTGGAAGGGCTTTTATTCTTGACCTCTGCAACTGCGTTTGCGCCCTGAATGCTCAGGGCGCAACGCTTGGTCCGGTGTTACTGATCCGACGTTACAACGCTCGGCTGGCCCAGATTGGCCAGGCGCACGCTGTTTTGCGTTTGTGCCACTTCACCCGCCGAGGCTATAGGCCCCAGACGCACGCGGTGCAAGGTTTGCTGATTGCGCACAATCGAGCTGATAAATACGGGTGTGCTGACCATGCCACTGAGTTTGGAACGAAGCAACTCGGCGGCGTCCGGATTGGCAAACGCGCCTACTTGCAAATAGGTACCCTGGCCCTTGACCATCGGACTGACCGGCACCACATCGGCGGCATGCTGCTGGGCGGGTGGCGTCCATTGCTCGACCTTGCCGGTAGACACGGTCGGGCCAGTATTCTGGGCCATTTTCGGCTCGTTGAGCATCAACGGCGCCGGGCGCCCACGTTGCGCCCACCAGGCTTGCGGGTCAATGCCTTCAACCTTGACCCGGGCCGTACCGGTCTCGGCATAACCCAGTTTTTTGGCGGCAGCGTAGGACAAGTCGATGATGCGATCCGAATAAAACGGACCACGGTCGTTGACCCGCAGGATTACGGCCTTGCCGTTATCGAGGTTGGTCACCTTGACGTAGCTGGGCAGCGGCAGGGTCTTGTGCGCCGCACTCATGCCATACAGGTCATAAACCTCGCCATTGGCGGTGTTCTGGCCGTGGAACTTGGTGCCGTACCAGGACGCCGTGCCCGAAGCCACATAGGTCTTGGACTCTTGCATCGGGAAATAGGTCTTACCCAGCACCGAGTATGGCGCGGCCTTGTAAGGCCCGGTGTGCAGGGTCGGCGTGGCGTCGGGGATGCGCGACACGTCGACATCCCACCACGGTGCGCCGTCCTTGTGGGCACGGTTGATGTCCAGGCCCGGTTTGGAACTGACCCCGGTCGATGTTTGCGGGGTCGTCGTGCGGCTGTTCGAGCAGCTCACCAGCAGCAACGCCACAGCGGCGCAGGCAGCGAGTTTCAACGGTGTGCGGGTCGCTAGAAACGGCATTACTTGTTGCCCCGTGCTTGAACCAGCAGATCGGACAGTTGGTGCACTGCCATGGCGTACATCACGCTGCGGTTATAGCGCGTGATCGCATAAAAATTCTTCAGCCCCATCCAGTATTCAGGGCCATCGGCGCCTTCAAGACGGAACGCAGTAACCGGCATGTCGTCGCGCAGCGCATCATGACTCGACCAGCCCAGCGCTCGCAACTCCCCGACGGTCTTGACCGGTTCAATGCCCTGGGTCAGGCCTTCATCGACGCGATCGCCGCGCACATCGGCGCGAATCACCACCGGCTCGCCACCTACCCAGCCATGACGCTTGAAGTAGCTGGCAACGCTGCCGATGGCATCGTCCGGGTTGCTCCAGATATTGATATGGCCATCACCGTCGAAGTCCACGGCATAAGCGCGAAAGCTGCTCGGCATAAACTGTGGCAAGCCCATCGCCCCGGCATAGGAGCCTTTGAGTGTCAGCGGGTCGACCTGTTCTTCGCGGGTCAACAGCAGGAACTCACGCAGTTCCTTGCGGAAGAATTCGGCACGCGGCGGATAATCGAAGCCCAGGGTCGACAATGCGTCGATCACCCGGTAATTGCCGGTATTGCGGCCGTAAAAGGTTTCAACGCCAATGATCGATACAATCACCTGGGCTGGCACACCGTATTCCTGCTCGGCGCGGGCCAGTACGGCTTCGTGTTCACGCCAGAAATCGACACCACGGGCTACCCGGGCATCAGTCAGAAACATCGGGCCATATTCTTTCCACTGTTTTACCCGCTCGGCCGGGCGCGAAATGGCATCGAGGATGCTCTGCTTGCGCTCGGCCTCGCGGAACACGCCCATCAGTTGCTCACCGGCAAACCCGTAATCGCGGGTCATCTCGCCGACGAACTCGGCCACTTGAGGCGAGCCTTCGTAGTCACCGGCCAGCGCACCCGGCGCTGCCCCGAACAGACCCAACAGGCCTACCCATGGCGCGTATCGAGCGGCCCAGCCACGCATTGCTTGCATTGAATAATTCACCTTAATCAAACTTGTGCGATCCACTTGCGATGCGTGTGAATCGACATCAAAACCCCAAACGCTGACAACAGCGTCACCAGGGAAGTGCCGCCGTAACTGATAAATGGCAATGGCACACCCACTACGGGCAACAAGCCACTGACCATACCGATGTTGACGAAAACGTAAACAAAAAACGTCATGGTCAGGCTGCCCGCCAGCAACTTGCCGAACAGGGTCTGGGCCTGGGCGGTAATCACCAGGCCACGACCGATCAACAGCAGGTATATAAGCAGCAAGGCGCAAATGCCCACCAGGCCGAATTCTTCGCCCATCACAGCAATAATAAAGTCAGTGTGGCTTTCCGGCAGAAAGTCCAGGTGCGACTGGGTACCCAGCAGCCAGCCCTTGCCGAACACCCCGCCCGAACCGATGGCGGCCTTGGACTGGATAATGTTCCAGCCAGTGCCCAGCGGATCGCTTTCGGGGTCGAGAAAGGTCAGTACGCGCTGCTTCTGGTAGTCATGCATCACGAACATCCACATGGCAATTGCCACTGGCACCGTCGCTGCCAGCACGCTGAGGATCCAGCGCCAGCGCAACCCGCCCATAAACAGCACGAACGCACCGCCCGCCAGTACCAGCAGTGCGGTACCCAGGTCAGGCTGACGCACGATCAGGGCAAAGGGCACGCCGATCAGCATCAGGCTGACCGCCACATGCTTGAGCTGCGGCGGCAAGGTTCGCTTGGACAGGTACCAGGCGATGGTCGCCGGCATGAGGATTTTCATGAACTCCGAGGGCTGGAAACGGATCACCCCCGGGATATTGATCCAGCGTGTGGCGCCCATGGCGTTGTGGCCCATGACATCCACCACCACCAGCAACATTACCCCGATCAGATAACCGATCGGCACCCAGCGCGCCATAAAGCGTGGCTCCAGCTGGGCGATGATAAACATCGACACCAGCCCGATGCCGAAGGAGGTCGCCTGCTTGCTCAGCAGGTCCCAGCTTTTGCCGCTGGCCGAATACAGTACAAACAGGCTGCCGGCCGCCAGGGTCAGCAGCAGAATCAGCAGCGGGCCATCGATATGCAGACGCTGCAGCAGCGTGGCACGGCGACGCATCACGTCCTCACTGGAGAGGATGCGGTCAAAATTACTCATCATTGGCCGGAACCTCTGCCTTTACGGGGCCGCCGTACTCGGGTTTGAGCTTGCCGTCTTCACCCAGCAACCAGGCATCCATGACCTTGCGCACCACCGGCGAGGCCACACGACTACCGGCTTCGCCGTTTTCAATCATGACCGACACCGCGATTTGCGGGTTATTGGCCGGGGCAAAGCCGACAAACAAGGCGTGGTCACGGTGACGTTCCTGCACCTTGGAGCGGTCATATTTCTCACCCTGCTTGATCGCTACCACCTGCGCCGTACCACTCTTGCCGGCAATCAGGTATTGCGCACCAACACCCGCCACCCGCGCAGTACCCCGTGCGCCATGCACCACCTGCTGCATGCCGTGGGTGACCTTGGCCCAGTTGGACGGATCACGCAGGACGATATCCGGCACCGGGTCCGGATCGACTGGCGGCACGCCCTCGATGGTCTTGGCCAGGTGCGGACGGATCCACTTGCCCTTGCTGGCAATCAGCGCGGTGGCCTGGGCCAGTTGCAAAGGCGTGGACTGCATATAGCCCTGACCGATACCGAGGATCAGCGTTTCGCCCGGGAACCAGGCCTGGCGCCGGGTTGCCCGCTTCCACTCACGGGACGGCATCAGCCCGGCGGACTCTTCAAACATGTCCAGAGAGACCTTTCGCCCGATACCAAACTGGTTCATGTAGGTGGACAAGCGATCTATCCCCAGCTTGTGGGCCAGGTCATAAAAATAGGTGTCGTTGGAGCGCATGATCGCGGTATCCAGATCGACATAGCCATCACCGGTGCGGTTCCAGTTACGGTATTTGTGATCGTAATTGGGCAACTGGTAATAGCCGGGGTCATACACCCGCGACGAGCCGGTGATCACGCCGCTGTCCAGACCGGCAATCGCCACCGCGGGCTTGATGGTCGAACCCGGCGGATACAGGCCACGCAGGATGCGGTTGAACAACGGCCGGTCAATGGAATCACGCAACTCGGCATAGGCCTTGAAGCTGATACCGGTCACAAACAGGTTGGGGTCGAAACTGGGTTGGCTGACCATGGCCAGCACTTCGCCCGTCATCGGGTTGAGTGCCACTACTGCACCACGACGGCCTGCCAGGGCCTCTTCAGCCGCTTCCTGCAGTTTGATATCGAGGCTGAGCACGATGTCTTTGCCGGGAATCGGATCGGTGCGCTTGAGTACGCGCAGCACGCGACCGCGGGCATTGGTTTCGACCTCTTCGTAACCCACCTGGCCATGCAGCTCGGCTTCGTAGAAACGCTCGATGCCGGTCTTGCCGATATGGTGGGTGCCGCTGTAACTGACCGGATCAAGGGTTTTAAGCTCTTTCTCGTTGATCCGCCCCATATAACCCACCGAGTGCGCAAAATGCGCACCCTGCGGGTAATGACGCACCAACTGCGCCTCCACCTCAAGCCCGGGCAAACGGAACTGGTTTACGGCAATTCGGGCGATCTGCTCTTCGTTTAGCTCAAACAGGATGGGCACCGCCTCAAAAGGCCGCCTTCCCTGCTTCATGCGCTTTTCGAACAGAGCACGATCTTCAGGCGTGAGCCCGAGTATTTCGACAACCAGATCCAGCTCTTGCTGCCAGCCCTTTGAACGCTCACGCGTCATGCTCAGGCTAAAACTGGGACGGTTGTCTGCGATCACCACACCATTGCGGTCAAAAATCAGACCACGCGGGGGAGGCAGCGGCCGCACATGCACCCGGTTGTTTTCTGACAAGGTGGAGTGGTACTCGTACTGCACCACCTGCAAATAGTACAGACGCGCAATCAACGCGCAAATGAGAGCTACAACTACAATTGCGCCGACCACGACTCGGCTACGCACAAGGCGTGCGTCTTTCTCGTGGTCTTTAAGGCGAATCGGCTGGGACATTCAGGGCGCTGAGCTATTTGTGATACGGATGCCCGGACAATACTGTCCAGGCGCGATACAACTGCTCACCGATCAGAATCCTTACCAACGGGTGCGGCAACGTCAACGGCGACAGCGACCAGCGCTGGTCGGCGCGGGCGCAGACTTCCGGCGCCAACCCTTCCGGGCCACCGACCATAAAGTTTACCGTGCGCGAATCCAGGCGCCAGCGGTCAAGCTCAACCGCCAGCTGCTCGGTACTCCACGGTTTGCCGTGCACTTCAAGGGTTACGATCCGCTCACCCGGGC
This sequence comes from Pseudomonas sp. B414, assembly GCF_055408445.1. NCBI lineage: Bacteria > Pseudomonadati > Pseudomonadota > Gammaproteobacteria > Pseudomonadales > Pseudomonadaceae > Pseudomonas > Pseudomonas sp. B414. The sequence goes on from NZ_JBUZTQ010000046.1 coordinate 24,419, forward strand.
CGACTTTGGACAGCATGGCCTCGCCTTCCTGACGGATGAATCGAGCCACGTCGGCATTCTTGCCACGGGTATTGAGCGGAATTTCCACCAGTTCTAGCGCCAGCTCGGATGGCAGACGCTTGGCATACTCATGCCAGCCTTCTTCCACCCACTTGGGCATACGCGAACCGACAGCGATCAAACGCAGGCGCACGGCGAACCCTTACTCTTGGTCTTTGTTGAGCTTCAGGAAGTGCTCATGGGTGTTTTCCGGGCTGTGGTGAGCAGCGCTGCCTGCACGGCTTTGCTCGGCACCGGCCCACAGGCGCTCCAGGTCGTAGAACTGACGGGCACTGGCAGTCATCATGTGAACGATCACGTCGTCCATGTCCAGCAGTACCCAGTCGCTGTCGCCCTTGCCTTCTTCACCCAGAGGCTTGACGCCCAGAGCCTTCACCGCTTCGCGGATCTTGTCGAGCATCGCGCCGATCTGACGGTTGGAAGTACCGGTGGCGATGATCATGAAGTCAGTGATGCTGTGCTTGTCACGCACGTCGATTACCTGGATGTCCTGGGCCTTGACGTCTTCCAGGGCAGTCACAGCAATTTTGACCAGCTCTTCACCTTTGAGGGGCTCGTTGCTGAAGGTTTTTTCCGGCAGTGGGGCGCTTTTGAATGTGCCTTTGCGCTTTACTTTGCTTACATCTTTGTCAGTCATATAAAACTCGTTTTGCTCGTATGTTCGGGTGTTTCAATACACGTCAATTCGCGCCTTGAAACACACCTTTTTCAGTTCGACGCACGGTAAAGCCCGTGCGCATCGATGTAGGCCAGGACCGCGTCGGGCACCAGGTAACGTACCGACTTACCGCTGGCCAGCAGTTGACGGATCTGGGTGGCGGATACCGCGAGCGGCGTCTGCCAAACGAATGCAATCTGTCCGCTTGCCCCCTTCAGGGCCAGCGGGTCGCTAACCGAGCGCGCTGCCAGCAGGTTGCGCAAGGCATCCGGCGGTTCGCTGTCGGCATCCGGGCGCTGTAGCACCAGGATATGGCAATGCTGGAGCAACTCTTCCCAGCGATGCCACGTGGGCAGGCCGCAAAAAGCGTCCCAACCCAAGAGTAAAAACAGCTGGTCTTGCGCGGCCATCTCGGCCCGCATCAATTCCAGCGTATCGATCGTGTAGGACGGTTTGTCCCTTTGCAGCTCCCGGGCGTCCACTACCAGCGTAGCCACTCCTGCGACTGCGCACTCGACCATCGCCAAACGGTCGTGGGCAGACACCTGCGGGGTATCGCGGTGGGGCGGCCTGGCATTGGGGGTCAGACGCAGCTCGTCGAGCTCCATCATCTCCGCTACTTCAAGGCCGCCACGCAGATGCCCGATATGCACCGGGTCAAAGGTTCCACCCAAGACGCCTATGCGCAGGGGTAACACTTTAACTTTCGGTGCCGACATTGACGCTTTAAGGGCGACCAAGTCAGACCGGCTCCTGACCGCGCAACTGGCCATCACCGACCACGATGTACTTCTCGCAGGTCAGACCTTCGAGACCCACCGGGCCGCGGGCGTGCAGCTTATCAGTAGAAATGCCAATCTCCGCACCCAATCCGTATTCAAATCCATCGGCAAAGCAGGTGGGTGTGTTGAGCATCACGGAACTGGAGTCCACTTCGGCCATAAAACGCCGTGCGTCACCTTGATGTTCGGTCACGATCGAGTCGGTGTGATGGGAACCATGGTGATTGATATGCTCAATCGCCTGGTCCAGCCCGTCAACGATGCGAATCGACAAAATTGCGTCCAGATATTCGGTATTCCAGTCTTCTTCGGTAGCCGCAACCACGTCGATCAACGCCCTGGTGCGTTCGCAACCGCGCAGTTCGACGCCCTTGGCACGAAATTGTTCAGCCATGGCCGGCAAAAAGTCTGCTGCCACAGCCTGATCCACCAGCAAGGTTTCCATCGCCCCGCAAATGCCATAACGGTAGGTTTTGGCATTGAACGCAATGCGCTGAGCCTTGGCCAGATCGGCATGAGCACTGACGTACACATGGCAGATACCGTCCAGGTGCTTGATTACCGGCACCTTGGCATCACGGCTGACACGTTCGATCAGGCCCTTGCCACCGCGCGGCACGATCACATCGACGTACTCGGGCATGGTAATCAGCGCCCCGACAGCGGCACGGTCAGTCACTTCAACCACTTGCACCACGGCTGGCGGCAGGCCAGCTTCGGCCAGGCCGCGCTGGATGCACACGGCTATGGCACGGTTGGAGTGAATCGCCTCGGAACCACCGCGCAGGATGGTGGCGTTCCCTGACTTCAGGCACAGACTGGCAGCATCGATGGTCACGTTCGGACGCGACTCATAGATGATTCCGACTACACCCAACGGCACGCGCATCTTGCCTACCTGAATACCCGAGGGGCGGTAGCTCATGTCGCGGATCGCGCCGATGGGGTCTGGCAGGCTTGCCACCTGACGCAAACCGACAATCATGCTGTCGATGCGGGCAGGGGTCAGCGCCAGACGCTCCAGCATGGCCGGCTCAAGGCCGTTGGCCCGGCCGGCGGCCAGGTCCAGTTCGTTAGCGGCAACCAGCTCCGAACGGGCGGCATCCAGGGCGGCCGCAGCGCCGTGCAAGGCACGGTTTTTCTGCGCCGTACTGGCACGGCCAATCACGCGGGAAGCTTCGCGAGCAGCGCGACCCAGGCGGGTCATGTAGTCAAGAACGGACTCAGTCATGGTCTCAAGGGTCTTGGCAGGGAGGAAAGCGGCCGATTATAGCGGTCCAGCCGCCTTACGCACAGCGGTGGCAGGCGGATGGTCGAAATGGACTACAAATACACTGTGTTCAGCCCCGATTAAGCATGAGTTGCTATTATCTGCGCCTTTTCAGCTATCTACTGACCCTCCTGAAAATGCCAATGATGCTGCCTGACGCCTTTTTCGATCGTGACGCCCAGCTTGTCGCCCGCGAACTGCTGGGCAAAGTCATCCGCCATCGGGTCAACGGCCTGTGGCTCAGCGCACGAATTATCGAAACCGAAGCCTATTACCTCGCCGACAAGGGCAGTCACGCCTCGCTGGGCTACACCGAAAAGCGCAAGGCGTTGTTTCTCGATGGTGGGCATATCTATATGTATTACGCCCGCGGTGGTGACTCGCTGAACTTCAGCGCCCACGGGGCTGGCAATGCGGTGCTGATCAAATCGGCTTACCCGTGGCTGGATGCATTGTCCGGGCCGGACAGCCTGACGCAGATGCAGCTTAATAACCCCGACAGCCAAGGCAACCCGCGTACGGAGCAAAAACTCTGCGCCGGGCAAACCCTGCTGTGCAAGGCGCTAGGCCTGAAGGTGGGCGATTGGGATGCCAAATGTTTCGACCCCGAACGATTGTGGGTCGATGACGTCAGAGAACAACCTTCGCGGATCATCCAGACTACCCGCCTGGGTATCCCCCACGGGCGCGACGAGCATTTGATGTACCGCTTTGTCGATGCTGCTGGCTACGCTGCGTATTGCACGCGCAATCCGCTGCGCCGCGGGCAGGTTGAGGAGCGCGATTTTTTGATTCTGTAATTAAAGCGCCCTCACTCTCTATTTGTATTGCTGCACGAAACTGCTTTTGCCTTTAGCCCCCTCTCCCTCCGGGAGAGGGCTGGGGTGAGGGGCTTTTGATTTTTACCGAATAAGGAAATTGAAACATGGGCCCGTGGCTCGATAGCGTAACTGGCTGGCTCACAGCCAACCCGCAGTGGCTGGGCCTTGCGGTGTTTATAGTGGCGTGCGTGGAGTGCCTGGCAATTGCCGGCATCATCGTTCCCGGTACCGTATTGCTGTTCGCCATTGCCGTCATGGCCGGTAGTGGCGCCTTGTCTCTGGGCGAAACCTTGCTGCTGGGTTTTCTCGGCGGGCTGCTGGGTGACGTGGTGTCTTACGCACTGGGCAGACGTTTCCACCAAAATATCCGGCGTTTGCCGCTGCTACGCACCCACCCTGAATGGATGAACGGCGCCGAGAGTTACTTCCATCGCTACGGCATTGTCAGCCTGCTGATTGGCCGCTTTATCGGCCCATTACGCCCCATGCTGCCAATGGTGGCCGGGATGTGCGACATGCCGATCCCGCGCTTTATCGGTGTCAGCCTGCTGGCCGGTGCAGGCTGGGCCGTGGCCTACCTGCTGCCGGGCTGGGCAACCGGTGCGGCCATTCGCCTGCCATTGCCCGAAGGCTTCTGGCCGCAGGCAGCCATTGTCGCCGTGGGCCTGGCGGCCCTGCTGGGCTTGAGCATCAATGCCAGTATCCGTCGCCAATCCAGGGCCACAGTGCTGATCGGCGCCCTGAGCCTGACTCTGCTACTGGCGGTCTTTATTGGCTATCCGCATATGACCGCCTTCGACCAGGGCATCAATGCCCTGGTACAAGAGCATCGCAGCAGCGCCATGGACACTGCCGCCGTGCTGGTGACGCAAATCGGCAACTTCCGCACGCAGTTTTTGGCGGCGGCACTGGTGTGCATCATTCTGCTATTTACCCGGCAATGGCGGGCGATGTGGTTCTTTGGCGGGGTCACGCTGTTTACCGCGCTGGCCAATACCACAACCAAACACTTTTTCGCCCGGGTACGTCCCGAAGTGCTGGTCGATCCGCTGACCAGCTACAGCATGCCCAGCGGCCACAGCTCAGGCGCCTTTGCGTTTTTTGTCGCCATGGCGATTCTGGCCGGGCGCAATCAGCCGCAGCGCATGCGTGTGACCTGGGTATTGCTGGGCTGCCTGCTGGCGATCACCGTGGCCATGTCGCGGGTGTATCTGGGCGCTCACTGGCCAACAGACATCACCGCTGGCGCACTGCTCGCCATTACCGTCAACGCCTTCGCCCTGGCATTGAGCCAACGATTTATGCCGCTGGAGCCAATCCCGCAAAAAATCTGGTGGCTGATTTTGCCGTCAATCACCGCGCTCTACGGCTTTTTCATGCTCGGGCACTTGTCCAAAGAACTGCTGCGCTACGCATACTGACATCAGTTGAGCGCTTCGCCCTGGATCTCATCAAGCAGTACTTGAATCCCGTCCAGACGCTGCTGCGGGTCATTGACCTGCAGCAGCTCGATCTTGTCCGCTTCAGCAAAGGGCAACAGGTACGCCAGTTGATTGGCCAATGACTGCTGACCTGCCACCTCGGTATTCATGTTCAGGGCCGCCACCATCGGATGCTCGGCCAGGGCCTTGAGCAGAGCCAGCAAGTCCTGGTCTTCTTCCTGCAAGGGCTGCTCGGGCACTTCGTCCAGCCACTCGACCTGCGCGACCAGTAATTGATCACGCTGCAAATCAGTGCTCAGCACCTCAAAGCGCCGCCCGCCTTCAACGCGAATCCCCAGCAGGCCGTTATCCTGCTTCTGAAAATCGCGGATAAGGGCTTCACAGCCAACCCCGGCAATATCCTGGGGCGCACTGCCCACCTCGCGACCATCCAGGATACACACCACACCGAAGCCTGTGCCCTGCTTCATGCAGCGGGCAATCATGTCCAGATAGCGCGCTTCAAAAATCTGCAAATCCAGTACGCAGCCCGGAAACAGCACCGTATTCAAAGGAAACAGCGGCAATGTCATAGCTTCACCCTTACACCACGAGGGTCACGGCCAACGGCAAGAAGACCGCTGTGCCCACACCCATCAGACTCATCGCCAACGCCGCAAAGGCGCCACACTCTTCACTTTCCTGCAGGGCCACAGAAGTGCCAACCGCATGGGCCGTCATGCCCAGTGCCATACCCCGCGCCTCCGGGCTATGGACCCCGAGCAGGCGCAACAGGCCCGGCCCGCAAATCGCCCCGATCACCCCGGTAATCAGCACAAACACCGCCGCCAGCGCAGCAACACCACCGATCTGCTCGGCCACCAGCATGGCAATCGGCGAGGTGACGGACTTGGGCGCCAGGGTCATCAGCATCATATGCTCGGCCCCGAACCACCAGGCCAGGCCCACCACCAGCGCGGTGGCAAACACGCCCCCAATCACCAGCGTAGTAAAAATGGGCCAGAACAGCTGCCGGATTCGCCGCAGGTTCAGGTACAAGGGTACCGCCAGGGCCACGGTCGCCGGGCCCAGCAAAATACTCAGAATATCTGTGCTTTTGCGGTACTCGGCGTAGCTCAAGCCACAACTGAGCAGCACCCCGATCACCAGCAGCATCGAGGCCAGCACTGGCTGCAAGAAGATCCAGCGGGTTTTCTCGTAGGCCGCGAGCACCAGTTGATAAGCACCCAGGGTGATACCGATACCAAACAACGGATGATGGATGACTGACTCCCAGGCCCCTTGCCATTCAACAGTCATGGCCGCTCCTCAGGATGGTTGTGATGCTTGAGCAGGCGCTGCATCAACACCCCGACAAAGGCCATGGAGATCAACAATGACAGTACCAGCGCGCCGACAATGGCCCAGAAGTCGGCCGCAATATCAGCGGCATACACCATCACCCCCACCGCAGGCGGCACCAGCAGCAAGGGCAGATAACGCAGCAGCCCGCTGGCAGCCTGACTCAATGGCTCGCTGACCTGACCACGGGCGATCAAAAAGCCCAGGAGCAACAACAACCCGATAATGGGCCCGGGCAACACGGGGATGAACAAGTGATTGAGGGCCGTGCCAAGCAATTGAAACAGCACCAGCCATGTCAAGCCGCGTAACAACATCTCACCTCTCCAGCCATTATTTTGTTGTGCCGCATTATAAGCACGTCCTGCCGACCACCGGCATGGCCCGGCCTTGTCGACTTTGGTTTAGCCCCACACATGAATAGCATCGATGTTTCATCTGAGCCTATAGACACCCTCCACTGCTGCGGCATACTCGCAGGCTTAATTATCCGGATCCAGCTATGCGCCCATTTGCCCCCCTAGCTTTAACCCTGCTGCTGACGGCCTGTGGTGACGGTGAATCACTGTTGCCGCCCGACGCACGCCTGCCCGATGGCGGGCGCTACCGGGGCGAAGTGGTCAATGGGTTGCTGCAAGGCCAGGGCCGTATCGACTACCCCAACGGCAGTTGGTACGCCGGCGACTTCAAAAATGGCCTGTGGCACGGCCAGGGCGAATGGCACGCCAGCAATGGTGACGTCTATCGCGGCGGCTTCGAGCACGGCCAGTGGAGCGGCCAGGGCAGCCTGACCACCCATGACAGCACCTATGTCGGTGGCTTCAAGCAGGGCCGGCGCGAAGGGGAAGGCACGCTCAAGGAAGGCGCCATGAGCTATCGCGGCGAATTCAAGGATGACCAGTTCTCGGGGGACGGCCACCTTGAGCTGGAAGACGGCAGCCAGTACCAGGGTCAGTTTGCCCACGGCAAGCCCCATGGCGAAGGCAAGCGCAGCGATGCCAGCGGCAACGAATTCAGCGGCCAGTTCGTCAATGGCGAGTTGGAGGGGAATGGCGTCTTCAACAGTGCTGATGGCGACCAGTACGAAGGTGCATTCAAGCACAACCAGCTGAACGGCAAAGGTCGCTATGAAAATGCCGACGGCGATGTGTGGATCGGCGAATTCAAGGACGGTGCACTGACCGGCAAGGGCGAGCTGATCGGCATCGACGGCAGCCACTATCGCGGCCTGTTCAGCGAATGGCGCTTCAATGGTCCCGGCCACTTGAGCATGGCTGACGGCAGTAGCTATGACGGCGAGTTCGTCGCTGACACTTATCACGGCCAAGGCACTCTGACCCTCAGCGACGGTACGGTACAAAGCGGTCTGTGGCGCAATGGCCAGCTAGTGCGCGATGCCAAGGGCAATTTGCTGCCCGACCCGCTGGAACTGGGGCTGCTCAACCAGGGCACGCTGCTCAACGAGGCGCTGGCCAGCGTTGCGCCCTCCACACCGGCCATTGAGCTGTACAGCCTGGTGCTGGCGGGCGACGGCAAGCAAAGTGTATTCAAGCGCGAAGCCGACTACGTCAACGACATGCTCGCCAGCCGTTTTGGCAGCCGCGGCCAGATCACCCTGGTCAACCACCGCGACCATCTGCTCGACCGTCCCATGGCCACCCGCGAAAACCTGCACCGCGCCGCCAAAACACTGGCTGAACGCAGCGGACCGGAAGATCTGATTTTTATCTACCTCACCAGCCATGGCACCCAGGAACACGAACTGGTGCTCGACCAGCCGCGCCTGGAACTGGCAGACCTGCCCGCCGACGAACTGGCCACAGCGCTGGCCCCGTTGAAAAACCGCGACAAGATCATCGTGATTTCGTCCTGCTACTCGGGTGGTTTTATCCCCGCACTTAAAGATGATAAAACCTTGATCATGACCGCATCACAAGCTGATCGCGTGTCCTTTGGCTGCTCGGAAGAAGCCGACTTCACCTATTTCGGTAACGCTCTTTTCGCCCAGGCACTCAACCAGACCGACGACCTGCAAAAAGCCTTTAAACTGGCCACACAGTACGTCGCCGAACGCGAACAGGCTGATGGCTACGAGCCATCCGAGCCACAAATATGGGCGCCAAAAGGCGTTCTGGCCCACTGGCAACGTTTACGTCAGCAACAAGCAAAACAGGCTTTGCAGTAAGCAAATAAACCTGGAATGACTAAGCTGAATGTATCGAGGGAGAAACACTATGCACTTGACGCCTTCACATATCCTGCTCGCTGGAGCCACCGGTCTGACGGGTGAATTGCTGCTCGACCGCCTGCTCAATGAGCCGACCATCACCCGCGTCCTTGCCCCTTCGCGCAAGCCATTGGCGGCACATCCGCACCTGGAAAACCCGGTCGGCGACCCCGCTGTGTTCCTGCCACAACTCAGTGGCCGGGTTGATGTGGCCTTCTGCTGCCTGGGCACCACGATCAAACAGGCGGGGTCGGAAGCGGCCTTCCGCGCAGTCGACCACGACATGGTGGTGGCCTTCGCCAAGCGCGCCCGAGAAATGGGCGCACGGCACCTGATTGTGGTCAGCGCCATTGGCGCCGACCCCAAGTCCTCGGTGTTCTATAACCGGGTCAAGGGTGAGATGGAGCAATCGTTGCGCGCCCAGGACTGGCCACAGCTAACCATCGCCCGTCCTTCGCTGCTGCTTGGGGATCGCGTTGAACCACGTCTCGCCGAACAAATTGCCGGGCCGTTGTCCAAGTTGCTTCCGGGTAAATACCACGGTATCGAAGCTTGCCAACTGGCCCGAGCACTATGGCGCCTGGCGCTGGAAGAACAGGATGGGGTGCGGGTAATAGAGTCGGATGAACTGAGGCGGCTGGGCAAGTAGCTGCACCTGCCTGCTATTTATGTTCTTGCCCGGCGAGCCCCCACCTCGCCGGCATTTTAAATGCACTAGCCCGCCACCCTCTCATTACGCCGCCTTCGTACACCAAAACTTTACTTCCACCCCTGCGCCAAGCGAGCGCCGCCTGCACTTAACGCCGCAACCACTGCAATTGACAAACAACTAAGATATAACTAACTTATCAATTCATTCTGTATTTTATATCTACCATCACAACATTACCAACACGACCCACCCTTTAAACCACGGAACTTTCATACAACGCTTAAGCCCAAGATGACAATCCCATCCGAAACAACTCACACACTTTGCACCCAGCACATACTCAAACACACAACCTTACCTACAGACATCAAACTCTCCACCCTCTCACAATGAGCACCCCAAATCACTTAAAAGCAATTAAACATCATGAAAAAACTAGCACTGATATCAACCTTTGCTGCGCTGTCATCCCTCTACCCAATGGCTCACGCAGCAAGTTCCGGCATCATTAGTTTTACAGGCTCCATCACCAACTCTACCTGCACGGTAAACGCTAGCGCTGCAGGAACGGCAGCCACTATCATAGTGCCCATGGGTATTGTTTCCATCAATGAACTGGGCACGGGATCAGGGACAAACTTCGGTTCGACCAAATCCATTTCACTGACCATTAACTGCCCCAACATAACCGGCCTGACTTCCGTATCTGCACAATTTACTCCCAACTCAAGTGGCAGCGGCATCAATAACGTGGACTCTCGCCTGCTCAAAACAGTCGGGACTGCTACAGGTGTCGGCATAGGAATTATCGACTCCAACAACAGCTTGATAAACCTCAATGAGCTGGCCTCTTCGTCACCGAAAGCACTCACGGCTGGCCTGGGCACTACAGGTTCAGCAACGATCAACCTTCGGGCAGCTTACATCCGCGCCGTTTCAGGTTCTGGCGACCCGGCTCCAGGCACAGCAAATGGCACACTGCCATTTACTTTGACATTCCTATAACTCCATTTAATAGCGGCAGTCGCCTATAGCCCTTTTACTTTAACGCCAAGAGTACTTATCTACATGCATGGCATAACCCTGCGCAACATTATTTACGGACTATTACTACTGGCTGGCTATAACAGTGCACATGCCGCTATTTCCCTTAGTTCTACCCGCCTTATTTTTGATGAGGCCAGTAAAGAAGCCAGCATCACCAGCCACAATGCCGGAACCCAGGAAATTTTGCTTCAGTCCTGGCTGGAATATGAAAACAAAGCAGCCAAGGACATCCCCTTTATCATTACCCCCACGCTGGCACGTTTGAAGGCTGGGCGGTTGCAGGAGCTGAGTGCAACACGGTTATTGAATTGAAGCCGGAGCATCATGCCGCATAGCCAAGGCTTCCTGCATCACCTCTCCCATGACT
>NZ_JBUZTQ010000047.1:0-34884 GCF_055408445.1 Pseudomonas sp. B414
GGAAAGAAAATCTGGCAGGCCAAGATGATCAACTGAATTTGACCTGACAGTCATGACCGCAAATCCGGTAACTGTCAGATCAAGTCTGAACTTCTACAAGGCGCGAGGCTTAGGACACCATTTACATGATGTTGTTCCATGACCAAAATAAGATCTGCCTCATTTATCTTGCCGGTCGTCAGCTGGGTGGAAATGTGCTCGGGCACGGCGTGGCCATGTTCTTCAAGAACAGCGGCGGCGGTGGCTTCGATGGGCTTGCTTTTTACGGCGCTCAGGCCTGCGGAGCTCACGACGATGTCGGAGGGCGCAAGGGCGACCCGCAGGAGGTGCTCGGCGGTAGGGCTGCGGCAAATATTGCCAATGCAGACAATCAAGATTCGTTTAAACAAGGCAGCTTCCTTTGTGCCATACATGCTCAGCCGGCGAGAGCACTTAACGAATCGTCACGACCAATACTCCCTGTCCAGGGAGTGGCTGTGCCTATCAATAAAGGCTGCCGGCATCTGTATGATGTGGCGATGGCCTGGGCGGGAGCACAGTTGCCCCTGCTTTATTACAGATAAAGGGTCGGTACGAAGTTGAACGGTCAAAATATTAACTGCGAACCGATTGCAATATCAACCTTTAAATCAGCAGATGATTTTATTTGAGCTATATAGGCGTATTTCAATCCCTATCGGTCGACAATAAATAACATTCTGGCCGTTTCCGACCAAAAATAACTCCGCTCAATGGCAGGTGTCTTGAGCCGCGCCCTGTGTTAGCGGGCGCTGCGCCGGGCCCTTGCCTGGGCCGTGTTCGGGCGGGGGGTGTGCGCAGGCCTGGGGTTACGGGCCTGAAGACGGGTGTTTTTTTGTGGCGGGTTGGTAGTGCTCCGGCGCTTTGGGCTGGGCTGTGGCGCAATAGTGGCATTGTGATATGCCTGTGTAAATAGTGTTTTTTAAGTTGTTGGGGGTGGTGTGTTGAGGCGGGTTGTAACTGTGGGTTGCAAGTTCTAAATATAAGGTTAGATGAATTTAATACCGGGTTAGTTGGTGCGTTAAGTTAGTGCATGTTTGCACTGTTGTACTTGGAGGTGCACCAGGATAGTGACTTTAAGGGGAGTTGTGGTCGCGTTGGGGGCGGGCGGTACGAGTCAGGGCAGTTGTGCGGGCGGTAAGCAGGCGCGGGGTTCTGTAGTCGCTGCCGAGGGACGAAGGCTGCGATCAAGGTTGTGGCGGAATTTGTGTGTTGTCGGGGGGTTGCGACCGCTGCGCGCTCGATCGCAGCCTCGCGTAGCTCGTCAACGACTACAGGTGTTGGTGGTGTTGGTGGTCGGTTTTGGGGGTTGGCCGCTTTTGGGGGGGTAGCTGTGCTGCCGTGTCGTCTGGTTTTACGGCTGCTGCGCAGCCGAACGCAGCCTCGTTCCTTCGGCAGCTGCTACGACGATGATGGGGGGATTGGCGTTTGATTTCAGGCTTTTCGTACGACGTTTCGCTTTCATTGTCGTGAAACATCCTAGAAAATCCAGTTCGCTTGCGCCTGCCATTTTCGGGGAATAGTCTCGGTCCATCGCTGCCTGTCAGCGGTCGGGTTTAGTAGCCCTGTTGTTTGTGTTTGGCGCAAGGCGCCACCTTTGCGAGGCGCTTTTTTACGGCCTGCGTTTTATGGTGGCCGTGCGCAGGGTGCTCTCGGGCACGCCGGTTCCCAAACACGCCGGTCTACTAACCTGTGCACGGCTGCCACCCACTCGTTTAGTAGCGATAAGTGGCAGCTCCCTTAACGTGTTTGGAGTTAAGCCATGAAGAAAATCACTCCCGATCCACCCGTTGCCCCTCTCGATGCTGCTGGCAGTAATGACCCGTTGCTGGATCGTGCCGCCACGGATCGCGCGCTCAATTATTACCTGCACGACCATAAGCCTGTTCGCCCTTTGGGCATGGCCATGTTGGCTATCCCGCATGGTGTCAATTCAGAAGCGGCCCTGGCCCAGGCGTCAGACTTGTTGCGCTGTGCGGGTGCCTGCGCGAATGAGGCGGGGAATGGTTTGTGCGGGCCTTCGCGCGATTTGGTGTTGGCGGTCATGCACCTGGTGGAGCTGGCCAAGGGGTATGTCGACAAGTCGCTGGATACGCTGGTAACGCACTGACAGCAGCACGCGCCTGATTGGCGGCAGGCGCGTTTACTGGGGCTTTTTGCAGGGGGTGCGTACGGGGGCCATCGCAGCCTTCGTTCCTCGTCAGCGACTACAGGTTTGGCGCCCGTCTGCTTGGCACCCGTCGGTAGGGTTTGCGCAAAAGCACAAGACTTGGCGCTCAAAAGCCGGATAATGACCGCCAATTATTTGTTCGGTTATTCTGGTAATCCCGCATGGAAATCAAGGTCAACTTTCTCGACAACCTCCGACTTGAAGCCAAGTTCGATGACTTCACTGTGGTTGCCGATCAGCCTATCCGCTACAAGGGCGACGGTTCGGCTCCTGGTCCGTTCGATTACTTTCTGGCTTCGTCGGCGCTGTGTGCGGCTTATTTTGTGAAGCTGTACTGCTCTACGCGCAATATTCCCACCGAGAATATTCGCCTGTCGCAAAACAATATTGTTGACCCGGAAAACCGCTACAACCAGATTTTCAAGATTCAGGTCGAGCTGCCGGCGGATATTTCCGAGAAGGACCGTCAGGGCATTCTGCGTTCCATCGACCGTTGCACCGTGAAGAAGGTGGTGCAGGCCGGGCCGGAGTTTGTGATTGAAGAGGTGGAAAACCTCGACGCCGATGCCCAGGCCCTGTTGATGCCTGCGTCCGGTGCTGAGGGCGGTACCTTTATTGCCGGCAAGGATTTGCCGCTGGAGCAGACCATTGCCAATATGTCCGCCATTCTGGCTGGCCTGGGCATGAAGATCGAAATCGCTTCGTGGCGCAATATCGTGCCCAATGTGTGGTCGCTGCATATCCGCGATGCACAGTCGCCGATGTGCTTTACCAATGGCAAGGGCGCGACCAAGGAGGGCGCGCTGGCGTCGGCTTTGGGCGAGTTTATCGAGCGGCTTAATTGCAACTTCTTCTATAACGATCAGTTCTGGGGCGATGAGATCGCCCATGCCGAGTTTGTGCATTACCCGGATGAGCGCTGGTTCAAGCCGGGGCGCAAGGATGAGTTGCCGGGCGAGATTCTTGACCCGTACTGCCTGAAGATTTACAACCGCGAAGGTGAGTTGCGCGGCTCTCATTTGATCGATACCAACTCGGGCAATGAAGCGCGCGGTATCTGCTCGCTGCCGTTTGTGCGGCAGTCGGATGGTGAGGTGGTGTATTTCCCCTCCAATCTGATCGAGAACCTGTTTCTGAGCAATGGCATGAGTGCGGGTAATACCCTGGCCGAAGCTCAGGTGCAGTGCCTGTCGGAGATTTTTGAGCGGGCGGTAAAACGGGAAATCATCGAGGGTGAGTTCGCCCTGCCGGATGTGCCGCAAGCGGTACTGGCAAGGTTCCCCGGCATTGTGGCCGGTATCCAGGCGCTGGAAGAGCAGGGCTTCCCGGTGCTGGTCAAGGATGCGTCATTGGGCGGTGAGTTCCCGGTGATGTGCGTGACCTTGATGAACCCGCGTACCGGCGGTGTGTTTGCCTCGTTCGGTGCCCACCCGAGCCTGGAAGTGGCGCTGGAGCGCAGCCTCACCGAGTTGCTGCAAGGGCGCAGTTTTGAAGGCTTGAACGATCTGCCGCAGCCGACCTTTGAAGGCCATGCGGTGACTGAGCCGAATAACTTCGTCGAGCACTTTATCGATTCGAGCGGTGTGGTGTCGTGGCGCTTTTTCAGTTCGAAATCCGATTACGAGTTTGTGGATTGGGATTTCACCAGCGAGGGTGAAAACGCCAATGCCGAGGAAGCCGCGACGCTGTTCGGTATTCTCGAAGGCATGGGCAAGCAGGTGTATATGGCGGTGTACGAGCATATCGGCGCCAAGGCCTGCCGTATTCTGGTGCCGGATTATTCGGAGATTTACCCGGCCGATGATCTGATCTGGGATAACACCAACAAGGCGCTGTTCTTCCGTGCCGATATCCTCAACTTGCATCGCCTGGATCTGCAGGAGTTGCAAGGGCTGGTTGAGCGGCTGGTGGAAAGCGAGCTGGATGATTACACCGATATCACCACGTTGATCGGCATCGAGTTTGATGACAATACCGCTTGGGGTCAGTTGACGATCCTGGAGTTGAAGCTGCTGATTTATCTTGCCCTTGAGCGGTATGAAGAGGCCAAAGAGGCGGTGGAGATGTTTCTGCAGTACAACGACAACACCGTGGAGCGTGGTTTGTTCTATCAGGCGGTAAATGCGGTGCTGGAGATGAAGCTGGATGAGGACCTTGAGCTGGAGGATTACGAGGTCAACTTCCGCCGTATGTTTGGTAATGAGCGGATGGATGCTGCCATCGGTTCGGTGAACAGTACTGTGCGTTTCCATGGTTTGACGCCGACCAGTATCAAGCTGGAAGGGCTGGACAAGCATCTGCGTTTGATCGAGAGCTATAAAAAGCTGCATGCGGCCCGGGCCCGGGCGGTGGGGCTGGCGGGTTAAGCCTTTGTTCTGATGCTGATGTGATGCTTCTGTGGGAGCGGGCTTGCTCGCGAAAGCATCACCGCGGTTTGCCTGACACACCGCAGCGCCTGCATCGCAGGCAAGCCAGCTCCCACAGGTTTTGTGGCGCACTTCACTGCTCACACAATTCGGACCTTGTCGGGCTGACTCCCACAGAGTATGTATGGGCCTTGCAATCTATCTGTAGAAAGCCATTACCCAGGCAGCGATATACAGCCCCAGGCCAAAGGTCAAATGGGTGGTCAGGCTTTTTTGCCGCGCTGCCCAGGGCTTGGCCGTATGTGCAGCTGCAATGCCCATGCCCCATGCCGGTTGCATCAGCAGCCAGGGGGCAGCCACGCTGATCAGGCCTGCAAGCAGGGCCGGGAGCAGGGTTGGCCGGGCCAGCCAGGCGCCGCCCGCACTGGCCACCAGCAGGGTCGCAAAGACCATGCCGGTGAGGTAATGCACTCCCCAACCGACCAGCCGCTCATGGCGGATGGGGCTGGCCGTGGCAATTGCGCTGTGTTTGAACCTGCCTTGCAGCATATGCCCCAGCCAGCGACCTACCAGCCGGTAATCCAGCGACGGGATGCCCGCCACGCGTTTTTTGAGATAGGCCACGGCGTCCATCAACAGGGTTGCGCCTGTGCCGATACAGGCCCCGTTAACCATGACTTCGACGATATTCATCGCAATTACCCCTTGCCTGGTGCGTGTCTGATTGCTTGAATCAGTGAGTGTGCAAGTTCAAGTCGACTTGAGGTCAAGCATGAAAGAGCTGGTGATCGGTGAAGTGGCACGGCGCTCGGGTGTCGCGGCGTCGACCTTGCGCTATTACGAAGACAAGGGGCTGATTCGCTCTGTGGGGCGGCGCGGCCTGAGCCGGGTGTTTCACGCTGATGTGCTGGACAAGCTGGCGCTGATTGCCCTGGCCCAGTCGTTGATGTTTTGCCTGGATGACATTGCTCCTATGGTGCAGGGCGATGGCCAGGCTGATCTGGACCGCACGCAGTTGCAGCACAAGGCCGATGAGCTGGACCGCATGATCGACAGGCTGAGTGCCGCCCGTGACGAACTTCGCCGTGCGGCGGTCTGCCCTGCGGTGCGTCACGGGGAGTGCGCGAGTTTTCAGAACCTGCTCAAAACCGCCGCAGGCAAAGGGGCTACCTTCAAGGATTTTACCCGCGGCGCAGATTGAGCGGCTGGCGTGGTGAAGGGCACATTTCGGTGCTTTACTGGATCTTTAAACGGGCACGAAACGCTGAGCAGGGATTCCAGCAGATCAGGCACATAAGCTGTCTTAACAGCGTCTTATTTGAGCGCTTTCCATGTCCAATACACCTGCCACACTGTTGATCGTTGACGATGATGTTGATGTGCGCGAATTGTTGGAGGCCCTGTTGCAGGAACAGGGGTACCGCACGCTGACGGCCGGTTCGGGCGAGCAGGCACTGGCCACGGTGGCGCAACAACCACCGGACCTGATCCTGCTCGACGCCATGATGCCGGGCACCGATGGCTATCAGGTGGCCCGCAGGCTCAAGGCCAATACCTCCACGGCCAATATCCCGATCATCATGCTGTCCGGTCAGGGCGAGCATAGCGCCCGTCTGTTGGGGCTGGAGGCGGGGGCCGAGGATTTCCTCCTGAAGCCGGTGGCCAGTGACGAGCTGTGGTTGCGGGTGCGCAATCTGTTGCGGCTCAAGGCGTTCGGTGATTATCAGGCCGTGCATACGATGATGCTGGAGCAGCAACTGCAAAAGCGCACCATCGACCTGGAGGGGTTTCGCACAGCGATGGGCACCGATGAGCGCCTGCTGAAGATGGCCAACTATGACCCGCTGACCGGTTTGCCCAATCGTGACCTGTTTTACACCACGCTGCAGATGGGCCTGACCCAGGCGGCGCTGCGGGGTTGGCAATTGGCTGTGGTGACGGTGGGGCTGAATGACTTCAAGAATATCAACCTGACCTGGGGCCATTTGATGGGTGATCAGGTGTTGGCCGAGTTCAGCCAGCGCCTGTCCAACTGCCTGAATGTCAGTGACACCCTGGGGCGCATGGACGGTGATGAGCTGGCGTTGATTTTGATGATCCGCAAGGGCCAGGCCGGGCCCCGGCAGATGGTTGACCGCATCCGCGAAGTGCTGCGCGAGCCGTTCAAGTTGCATGGTCATGACACGCCGATGACGGCCAGTTACGGCATTGCCCTGTACCCGGATGATGGTGCCGAGGCGCATCGCTTGATCAAGCATGCCAATACGGCCATGGGCCTGGCCAAGCAGGCGGGCAAGGATACCTATCGTTTTTACACGGCGCAGATGAACGTTGAAGTGCTGGCCCGCCAGGAGCTGGAAACCGCGTTGCGTGATGCGGTGCGCAAGCAGGCGTTCGAGGTGTATTACCAGCCGAAAATCAACCTCAAGGACGGTAGCATCAGTGGCGTAGAGGCCCTGTTGCGCTGGCACCGGCCGGGGCATACCGCGGTGTCGCCTGCGGTGTTTGTGCCGTTGCTGGAAAGCCTGGGGCTTATCTCAAGGGTTGGCCAGTGGGTGATTGACCGGGTCTGCAGCCAGATTGGCCAATGGCAAAAGGCGGGCTTGGGGGATGTGCAGGTGGCGGTGAATGTGTCGGCCCTGCAGATTTGTGAGGGGGACCTGGTGGATGATATCGAGCGTTCGCTCAAGGCTCATCAGCTTGATCCGCACTTGCTTGAGGTGGAGCTGACCGAAGGTTCGTTGATGGAGAACACCCCGCATACCGTGGCCAGCCTGCTGACGTTGCGGGATATCGGGGTGAAGATTTCCATTGATGACTTTGGCACCGGGTATTCGAGCCTGGCGTATTTGAGCCGTTTTCCCATCGACAAGTTGAAGATCGATATTGCCTTTATTCGCGAGGTGACCTTCAGCCCGCAGGATGCGGCGATTGCCCGGACCATTATCGAGTTGGCGCACAGCCTGGATTTGCAGGTGATTGCCGAGGGGGTGGAGACCCGTGAGCAGTTGGAGTTCTTGACCACGAATGGCTGTGACCAGGTGCAGGGTTATCTGTTTTGCCGGCCATTGCCGGCAGTGGAACTGGAGGGACTGTTGCGCGAGCCGCGCAGTTTTATCTGATTTTTACTTTATTGATCATGGCTTATCCAACACCTGAAGCTTGCAGGGAGTATGTGGGAGCGGGCTTGCTCGCGATGCAGGCGGTGAGGTTTGTCTGAAGCACCGCGGTGATGCCATCGCAGGCAAGCCTGCTCCCACAGGTTTTGTGGCACCCACAAAATTCAAGCTTGGCAGGTAACATTGTGGGAGCGGGCTTGCTCGCGATGCAGACGGCGCGGTCTGGCAGGCAAACCGCGTTACTGCCATCGCAGGCAAGCCTGCTCCCACAGGTTTTGTGGCAACCCACAAAATTCAAACTTGGCAGGGAACATTGTGGGAGCGAGCTTGCTCGCGATGCAGGCGGTGAGGTTTGTCTGAAGCACCGCGGTGATGCCATCGCAGGCAAGCCTGCTCCCACAGGTTTTGTGGCATCCACAAAATTCAAACTTGGCAGGTAACATTGTGGGAGCGAGCCTGCTCGCGATGCAGGCGGTGAGGTTAGCCTGAAGCACCGCAGTGATGCCATCGCAGGCAAGCCTGCTCCCACAGGTTTTGTGGCACCCACAAAATTCAAACTTGGCAGGTAACATTGTGGGAGCGAGCTTGCTCGCGATGCAGGCGGTGAGGTTTGCCTGAAGCACCGCGGTGATGCCATCGCAGGCAAGCCTGCTCCCACAGGTTTTGTGCTGCTCTCAAAATTCGGACCTTGCCTGGCTCATTATGTGGGAGCGAGCTTGCTCGCGATGCAGGTGGTGAGGTTTGTCTGAAGCACCGCGGTGATGCCATCGCAGGCAAGCCTGCTCCCACAAGTTTTGTGGCACCCACAAAATTCAAACTTGGCAGGGAACATTGTGGGAGCGGGCTTGCTCGCGATGGCATCACTGTGGTTTGCCTGACAGACCGCAGCACCAGTATCGCAGGCAAGCCCCACCGGTTTTGCACCGCCCACACAACCGAGTCTTGTAAGGTCAAATATGGCAGTAGCGTCGGCTACAACAACGCCAAAATCCGTCTGCCCAGCGCTTCAGCGCTGGCTTGCGAATCAATATTGGCAAACCCCAGCAGCAGCCCCGAAGGCTTTTCCCCCAGCTGGCTCCACTCGCTCAAGGCTTCTGCAAACAACCCGTCCTGCTGCATGCGCCGCACCAGTTCCACATCTGACTGTTGCCCGTCAAGGCGCAGGATCAGGTGCATGCCGCCCGGGTTGCTGTCGATGCTCACATGTTCACCCAGTACTTTTTGCAGCCCGTTCAGGGTCAACGCCCGGCGCTCGCTGTAGAGCTTGCGCATGCGCTGGATATGCCGGGCAAAGCGGCCCTCGCTCATAAAGGTCGCGACGATGGCCTGGCTCAGCTCCGGGCAACTGCTGCGAAGGTTCTCGCTGGCATATTCGAAGCGTTCAACCTGGGCCTGCGGTACCACCACATACGCCAGGCGCAGCCCCGGAAACAGCACTTTGCTGAAGGTGCCGCTGTAGAGCACCCGGCCATCTCGGTCCAGGCTTTTCAGGGCCGGCAGCGGGCGGCTGATATAGCGGTATTCGCCGTCGTAATCGTCTTCGATGATCCACGCCTGTTGCCGGTTGGCCCAGGCCAGCAGTTCCAGCCTGCGCGGCAATGATAGCGACACGCACAGCGGGCTTTGGTGAGCCGGGGTGACGACGGCTGCCTGTGCCTCAATATCCGTTGCAGGCACGTTTATGCCGCTCTGGTCGACGGGCAGGGCGAGGGTGTGGATCTGCAGATGCTCCAGCAGTTGCCGGGTTGGCGGGTAGCCGGGGTCTTCAATCACGACCCGATCGCCAGGTTTGAGCAGGGCATGGCTGACCAGCGCCAGGGTGTCGCGGTAGCCCGAGGTGATAAACACTTGCTCGGGCGTGCAACTGATACCACGGGAAACCTGCAGGTAGCTGGCAATGGCCGTGCGCAAGGATTGCAGGCCATAAGGCGATGGGTTGGCCAAGTCCTGCGGGCGGGTGCTGCGTACGCAGCGTGCGCCGATTTGCGCCCAGATCTTTTTCGGGAAGGCGTCCAGTGCCGGTACGCCCATCTGAAAAGGCAGGGTCTCGGGTTTGTGGCGGATGGCCGGGCTGGCCTGGGGGTTGCGCCGGGTCGCTGCCGGTTTCAGGGTGATGTCGGGCGCCACCAGGGTGCCCGCCTGGCCACGGGCTTGCAGGTAACCTTCCGAGGTCAGCAGCGAATACGCGGTGTCGATGGTGCCCCGGGCCAGCCCCAGTTCCTTGGCCAGTGCCCGCGCCGCCGGCACACGTTCACCCGGTTGCAGCAAACCATTGGCAATGGCCTCGCGAAAGCGCCAGTAGAGCTGGCGGTAGATGGGCTCGCTGGAGTCAGGGTCGAGGCTGGGGAAGTGCGGCACCGGGGTTTGCATGGTGTTCCTTGCTGATTATGGCCTGGTGTTAAAGGCAAATCATGGCCCTTTAGGGTAAGGCCAAGAAAACGCACTATGGCGGCACTCAAATAGCCAATGCAAGGCCACGTCATGACTCAGCGTATCGATTATTCCAAGGCATCACCCGAAGGCTACAAGGCCTTTGGCGGGGTGTATGTGTATCTGCAAGGCAGTGGACTGCCCAAGTTACTGATTGATCTGGTGTACCTGCGGGTGTCGCAGATCAACGGCTGCGCCTACTGCGTCGATATGCATTCGCGGGATCTGCTCAAGTCCGGTCTGGCCGTCGACAAGCTGGTGCTGGTGCCGCTGTGGCATGAAGCCGGGGCCTTGTTCAGCACCCGTGAGCAGGTGGCCCTGGCCTGGGCCGAAACGGTCACCCGGGTGGCCGAAACCGGCATCGCGGATGCGCAGTATCAGGCTGCAGCAGCAGAGTTCAGCGACAAGGAACTGGCGGACCTGACCTATGCCATCGGCCTGATGAATGCTTATAACCGCTTTGGTGTGGCCTTTCGCTTGAAACCGGCTGCTGCGGTGTAGCACTGCTGGCTTATACTTAAAGCACAATATGTAACATTACTCAAGACTAAATAATAATACGACTTGTAAGAATTAATTAAGGTCGAGCCCCTGATTGTTGATCCTGGTTCAGGGCCCTGAATCGCCTTTAAGGCGTTTTGAGGATGTCTTGCGATGACTGTCCCCCCGACTCCAGCCGCGCGTGTGACGGCCAGACAGATTCTTTGCTCTCTGTGCCTGTGCTCATCGGCGCTGGCCTTTGCCGAAAGCCGCTTGCCGGGCCAGGAAGCCCTGCGCATTCAGCAGCAACAATTACGAGCGCTGCAACACCTGAAACTGGAGCAGCGCCGGCGACAGTTGCAACGCAGCGCTAGCGGCAGCCGGGCTGCCGCGCCGTCGGAGCCTGCGCTGGGCGTGGCGGATGAGCACTGCTGGCCGCTGCAGGGTGTACGGGTTAGCGGGGTGACGTTATTCAGTGGCCTTGCGCTGGACGCGCAGATCAAGCCCTTTGTTGCCGCGTGCATGGGCATCGGCCAGATCAACCGGTTGCTGGCCGAGATTACCCGGGTGTATGTGCAGGCCGGTTATATCGCCAGTCGCCCGTACTTGAGCAGGGTGCCGTCCGCTGGCCGCACCCTGGATATTGAGGTCGATGAAGGTTATGTCGAAGCCATTGAGCTGACTGACCAGAGCCTGCCGCTGGCATTGCGCACAGCCTTCCCTGGCATGCTCGGCGCGCCGCTGAACCTGCGTGATCTGGAGCAGGGGCTGGAGCAGATCAACCGCCTGCGTTCGATGGATGTGACGGCCGATATCGTGCCCGGCAGCGAGCCGGGTGCTTCGCGGGTGATTCTTCGCAGCAGCGCCGCCGAGCCGCACTGGGGGTTGGGGTTGGCCGTGGATAACCTCGGCAGTTCTGCCACCGGGCGTGAGCGCAACGTGATCAGCCTGAGTCTGGACAGCCCGTTGCAACTCACCGATTCCCTGAGCCTGAGTTTTAGCGAAACCCTCAATCAAGGCCCCCGTTACAGCCGCAGCAACAGCCTGTTTTATTCCGTGCCTTATGGCTACTGGACCCTGAGTGCATTCGCCAGCCATATCGAGTACCGCGCGCCGCTCAAGCTCAGCACGGCAACGCTGTATGGCAGCGGCCGCACCGATCAGTTCAGCCTGCGCGCCGACCGTGTGCTGTGGCGCGATCAGAGCCATCAACTCAGTGGTCATGTGCAGTTGAGCCACAAGGATGTCGAAACTCGCCTGCAAAAAGCCCGGCTAGGTATCCAGAGCCCGACGCTGACGGTGGCCGAAGCGGGTTTCAACCTGTTCTGGCAGAACTCTGCCGTATGGAACCTGGATATCGCTTATGCCCAGGGCCTGACCTGGTTCGGCGCCGACCGCGACCGCGATCAGGTGCAGGGCCATCTGCCCAAGGCGCAGTTTCAGGCGTACCGCGCCAATCTTGTGCAATGGCGTAACGGCCAGTTCGCCGGGCAGGCGTGGCAGTGGCAAAGCCAATTGGCGCTGCAATACAGCCGCGACCCGTTACCCGCCATCGAGCAACTGCTGGGCACCGACGACTCGGCCGTGCGTGGCTATCGCGACAACAGCGCTGCCGGGGCCATCGGCGCGGTGTGGCGCAACACGCTGTACCTGCCAATGAGCAGCGACCTGCCGTTGAGGCTTACCCCGCGCCTGGGCCTGGACAGTGGCTGGATCAAGCCTGAGTACGCTGCCCCGAGCCAACGCCTGGGCGGTTTCAGTGTGGGGCTGAATCTGAGCTGGAAGCCCGTGCAGCTGGATCTCGATTACCAACGCAATCTCCATATTCCCAAGGGTTTTGGCCAGGAACCACAGGTCTGGCTGGCGCGCCTGAGCGTGCAGATATAACGCCTGCATTGGCCCGACATGCCCATGCAGCGTTACACCGGGCGATGTGTGTCGCCCAACAACTCACGCAAAGGAAAACTTTATGTCGATTCGTAAGCAACACTTTCAGCTGTCTCCCCAAGGCGCATTGCGACAGGCCATTGCCAGCCTGTTGCTGTTGCCGCCATTGGCCCTGGCCTCGGGCATTACCGGGGCCGACGGACCTGGCGGCACACCACAGTTGCACATTCAGGGCGGGGTGCCGGTGGTCGATATCGTTGCGCCCAACGGCGCTGGCCTGTCGCACAACCAGTTCCTGGATTACAACGTCGAGCGTCCGGGGGTGGTGTTGAATAACGCCGTGCAGGCCGGGCAATCGCAACTGGCCGGGCAACTGGCGGCCAATCCGCAGTTTCACAGCCAGGCGGCCAGTGTGATCCTCAATGAGGTGATCGGCCGTAAGGCGTCGTCGCTCAACGGCGCTCAGGAGGTGTTCGGGCGCCAGGCCGATTATGTGCTGGCCAACCCCAATGGCATCTCGGTCAATGGCGCCAGTTTTATCAATACGCCCAATGCCAGCCTGGTGGTGGGCCGCCCCGAGCTGGATAACGGCGCGCTGCTGGCTTTGCACACTGCTGCTGGCGGCCAGCTGAGTGTGCAGGAGCAGGGCCTGGATAACCGTGACGGTGTGATCAACCTGATCGCACCGCAGGTAGACAGCCAGGGGGCGATCAGTGCCCGTGACACCTTGAACCTGACGGTCGGAAGCAACCGCGTTGACGCTGGCAGTGGCCAGGTGAGCCCGGTGCATGGGCCTGCAAGCCCGGCTGGCGAGCGTATTGATGCCAACCTGTTCGGGGCCATGAAGGCCGGGCGGATCAATATTGTCAGCACTGCCGAGGGGGCAGGGGTACGCATGGGGGCGGTGCAGGTGGCGGGTACGGACGGGGTGAATATCCATTCTGCGGGTGATGTGCAGATCAGCGGCCAGATCCACGCCAACAGCCTGGACGCTACCCGTGCGCAGGTGTTGAGCAGCCGCGGTGATGTGACTCTGCAGGGCACCCGGGATGTGCGCCTGACGGGGGCGGATATCGTCGGCGGTAACGTCAAGCTCGATGCGGGGCGCAACCTGACCCTGGACAGCCTGCACAGCGAGGCGCTGCACGAGAAGCGCGATCAGTGGAAAAAGCAGGCGCTTTTTGTGACCTATGAAACCTATGACCGCACCACTACCGACCAGGACTCACGCCAGCACGGCAGCCGGGTTACCGCCCGGCAAGATGCTGCGCTGGCTGGCGGTGCGCGTACGCAGATAACGGCCAGCAACGTTGAGGCAGGTGATGGCCTGAGGATCAACAGTGGCGCTGATCTGCATCTGGCGGCCGCCAGCGAAAGCCATGCGACCCGGGATCAGGGCAGTCATCGCAAGCACTTGTGGAAGGAAAACTGGGATACCTCCACCCAGGAGCAGCGCACGGTCACCAGCAGCCTTAAGGCCGGCAAGGCGATCGAACTGGCCAGCGGCGCCACGCTGCAGTTGCAAGGTGCTGAACTGAAAACCCCGGGCGATATTCAGCTCAGCGCCAGGCAGGTCGATATCGCCAGTGTCAGCCGTAGCCAGAGCAACAGCGCCAAGCGTTACTCCGGCGATCTGGTGGGCGGCGGCTTCTTTGGTCAGCAGGGCGACGGTGAGTCGGACAAAATCCTGCACACGGGCAGTCAGGTCAATGCCGGTGACAAGCTGATGATCAAGGCCGACGCTGTGCATATCAGTGCCAGCCAGGTGCGCGGCGGCACTCAGGCCAGTGTGGTCAGCGACAGCGGTTCGCTGGTGATCGATGGTGTGCAAGACAGCTCCCGCGAGATCAGTCACAGCAAGAACAGCAAGTTCTTTGCGCTGATCAACGATGAAAGCCGCAAGGACCACAGCGCCCGCACGGTGGTGGGCAGTGACCTGCATTCGGACACTAACCTCAGCCTGCACAGCGCCCGGGACATTACCGTCAGTGGCTCCAAGGTTTCAGCGGCAGGTGAACATCGCGTGCACGCCAAGGGCGATATTCAGGTGCTCGCGGCGTCCAGCACGGCTCGGGACAGCACGGTTACCGATCACCGTGGTTTTACTGGCAACGCCCGCGAAACCGCTGCCGGCAGCCACGAGTACCGGCTCTATGGGGGGCTCCAGGACCAGCAGCAAACCCGCGTCACCGACAGCACCCTCCAGCAGGGCTCAAGCCTCAGCGGCGGCACGCTGGCCGTTACGGCGGGTGGCGATGTGCGGGTCAAGGGTTCGGAGCTGAAGGCGAGCGGGGGCGATGTGAATCTGCAGGGCAGAAATATTGATCTGCTGGCGACTCAGGACAGGATTGATACGACGACCCAAAACCTCACCAACAGTGGCGGCATCGTCTGGACTGCAAGCCTGGACAAGCTTGGCAGCGGCCTGGAGTATGTTCGCCAGAGCAGTGAGGATCGCAAGCACAAGGCTACGGCCAACACCAGCCAGGTGACTGCCAGCGGCAATGTGCGGGTACAGGCCGACAATGCCCTGGTGACTCAGGGCGCGAGGCTCGCGGCCGGTTCCGGGTTGCAGGTCAATGCCGGGTGGGTAGACAACCAGGCTGCGCATAATAGCGAGTCCAGCCAGCACACCGAGGGCAACTGGCAGGCCGGGGTGGGGGTGAGCGCCGAGATCAAGGGCATCAAAAATGCGGGCAAAACAGTGCTCGCTGGCCTGACCCAAGGCAAATTGCCCGAAGCCGGGGGCCATGGCATGGAACTGGCCAGCCTCGGGCTTGACGCGGGGTTGGCGTATAACAGCAAAAACCGCACCCAGCAGGACGATGCTGCACAAGTCAGTCAGTTCAGTGGGGACAGGGTGCAGGTCATGGTCAACGGTAAACTGCAGGATCAAGGCACGCATTACCGGGCGACTGGCGCAGGCTTGAACATCACTGCGGGCAGCCATGAGGCCCGTGCCGCACTCGATACTCACAGCCTCAGTGAGCAGGGCTGGGCGGTGGGGGGCGATTTGCGGGTGTACACCACCACCGGAGAAGATGTGAATGCCCGTGGCAACGTCTCGGGCAAGTTGCAGCGGGCTCAGGAAACCGCCAGCACCTCGCACGTGGGCCGGTATGAAGGGGCTCAAGGTGTGAGCCTCCAGACCCGGGGCGATGGCCGTTATCAAGGTGGGGTATTTGACGGTGGCGCGGGTGGCGTCAGTGTTGTGTCGGCCGGGCAGCTGGCGCTGAACCAGGCCGCTGACGCCCGCAGCCAGTCCGCCATGGGCCTGAGTGCCAAAGCTTCGTTAAAGCTGGAAACCGCTGGTGGCAACACGTTCAGCCCCGGGGGCAGCCTGAAGTTTGACGCCCCGCCGCGCAGCTCACACAGCAGTGACGCGCAACTTGTTACCTTGCGCGGTCAGGGCCAGCCCCGGCTCGAGGGGGCAACGGTGAGTGGGGATGTGCTGGTGGGGGAGATTAACTAAAACGCGAGGTGTGTAACGTGGGAGCGAGCCTGCTCGCGAAGGCATCACCGCGGTTTAACCGCGGTTTACCAGACAGACCGTGCCGTCTGCATCGCGAGCGGGCTCGCTCCCACACTAATCTCAGCAAAGTTTGAATTTTGTGGGTGCCACAGAACCACTGCACCCCCTGATTTAACCTATCATTACGCCTTTCCTATAGGTGATTGATGAATGAGCGATTCAAACCAGACCTTGCGCGCCGCCCTTGAAACCAGCGATATGCTGGTGATTGACGGGCTGCATGCCTGGGACTTTTCTCTGGATGATGTGCAGTTGCTCATCAAATGCATGGACGGTCGTGCCGAAAAACGCTGGAAGTTCAGCCTTGAACAGGTGGATGCCAGCGTTTTTGACGACACCCTGCAAAGCTGGACCCTCGTGGGCGACGCCGGTGAACACCGGCTGGTTTGCCTGAGTGCTTTGAGTGCAGAAAACGATGATGATGAAGCCGAGGTGGCTGATGAAGTTTAAAACCCTGCCGGCCCTGCTGGCGTTGAGCGTGGGCGCCGCACTGTCGGCCCAGGCCGCGACCAGCCCGGATGTTGAGTTGCTGGTCGGCTCCTACACCCAGGGCACCAGCCAGGGTATCTACCGTCTGCAGTTTGACAGTGACAAGGGGCATATCAGCCCTGAGCCGCTGCAAGTGTTCAAGGCCTCCAACCCGTCCTGGCTGACCTTGTCTGCCGATCAGCAGCGCCTGTTTGTGGTCAATGAAAACGGCCAGGGCCAGACCGATGTGGTGGGTCGCGCCAGCAGTGTGGCTATCGACCCGAAGAGCAATGAGCTAAGCCTGGTCAATCAGGTCAGCACCCTGGGTGAAGAGCCGACCCATTCCAGCCTCAGCCATGACGAGCGCTATCTGTTTGTCGCCAACTATGGCGTGCATGCCGATCCGGGCGGTAGCCTGGCGGTGTTGCCGATCAATGCCCGGGGGCAATTGCAGCCCGTGACGCAGATGAGCAGCCACCCGGCCAGCCGGGTCAATCCTGAGCGGCAGATGTCCGCCCATGTGCATTCGGTGGTGTCCTCGCCTGATGGCAAGTTTGTTTACGCCAGTGATCTGGGGGCGGACAAGGTGTTTGTCTACCGCTACGACCCCGCCGCTAATCCTGAGCATCCGCTGGTGGCGGCCGAGCCTGCCTTTATTGAGTTACCGGCAGGTAGCGGACCGCGTCATCTGCTGTTTTCCAAAGACGGCAAGCATGCCTACCTGACCACTGAAATGAGTGCCCAGGTGTTTGTGTTCGACTATGCCGATGGCCAGCTCAAGCAGCGTCAAGCGGTGGATCTGGCGCATGGTTTGCCGGCAGAAAAGCGTGCGGCGGGTGCTTTGCATGCTTCGCCAGACGGCAAGTTTTTGTACGTCAGCAACCGTGGCAAGGCCAATGAAATCCTGGTGTTCGCGATCAACCCGGCCAACGGTGAGTTGACTGAGATCCAGCGTCGCTCGGTGGATGGCGATCACCCGCGCGAGTTTGCCTTGAGCCCCAACGGCAAGTTCCTGTTGATTGCCAACCAGATGAGCAATGCCATTGTGGTGCTGGAGCGCGACAGCAAAACCGGCAAGCTGGGCAAGACCGTGCAAAGCCTGAAAATGGACGCGCCGTCTGACCTGAAGTTTATCAACCGCCCGTAATCATGGGCGTGCAGCCTTGTATCAATGGCGCTGATAGACGCTAGTGCTGCAATGAATTTCTGCCCGCTGACCCTTGGCGTTAAGTTGGTTTCACGGCCTGAAAAGGCAAGCAAGCCAACTGAATCGTCGAGGGTTAGTGCCATGAATTTCAATCTTTTCTCGGTAATCGCAGCTTCCGCCATCTCCGCCACCGTGGCCTTGCCGGCCAGTGCCAGCACTGTGGTCAGCGACAAGAAATCCACGGCTTATACCCAGAAGTACCTGCAGCAGAGTGCCAATTTCTATGCGGCGCTGGATCATAAGGCTCGGTCCTGAGCACAAAGTTGTTTACTTAAGTGATTTCTGCCTCTGTGGGAGCGGGTGTGGGAGCGGGCTTGCTCGCGATGGGATCAATACGGTTTGCCTGACAGACCGCAGCGTCTGCATCGCAGGCAAGCCAGCTCCCACAGTTTTTGTGGCACCCACAAAATTCAAACTTGGCAGGGAACATTGTGGGAGCGAGCTTGCTCGCGATGGCATCACCGCGGTTCGCCTGACAGACCGCAGCGTTGGCATCGCAGGCAAGCCTGCTCCCACAGGTTTTGTGCTGCTAACAGAATTCGGACCTTGCCGGGCTCATTATGTGGGAGCGAGCCTGCTCGCGATGGCATCACTGCGGTTCGCCTGACAGACCGCAGCGTTGGCATCGCAGGCAAGCCTGCTCCCACAATTTTTTGTGGCACCTGCAAAACTCAAACTTGGCAGGGAACATTGTGGGAGCGAGCTTGCTCGCCATGGCATCACTGCGGTTCGCCAGACAGACCGCAGCGCCTGCATCGCAGGCAAGCCTGCTCCCACAGTTTTTGTGGCTCCCACAAAATTCAAACTTGGCTGGGAACATTGTGGGAGCGAGCCTGCTCGCGATGGCATCACTGCGGTTCGCCAGACTGACCGCAGCGTTGGCATCGCAGGCAAGCCTGCTCCCACAGCTTTTGTGGCACCCACAAAATTCAAACCTGGCAGGGAACATTGTGGGAGCGAGCTTGCTCGCGATGGCATCACTGAGGTTCGCCAGACAGACCGCAGCGTCTGCATCGCAGGCAAGCCTGCTCCCACAGTTTTTGTGGCACCCACAAAATTCAAACATGGCAGGGAACATTGTGGGAGCGGGCTTGCTCGCGATGGCATCCCTGTGGTTCGCCTGACAGACCGCAGCGTCTGCATCGCAGGCAAGCCAGCTCCCACAGTTTTTGTGGCACCCACAAAATTCAAACATGGCAGGGAACATTGTGGGAGCGAGCTTGCTCGCGATGGCATCACTGCGGTTCGCCTGACAGACCGCTTGCATCGCAGGCAAGCCAGCTCCCACAGGTGCTGCTATTTGCAGGACCATTGTGGGAGTGTTGTGCTTTAGAGCCCTACCGTATCCAGCAACTTCGCTGTCGCTCCATCTGCCGGGCCGACCATGGCGTAGTTGTAGCCTGGGCCGGACCAGTACTGTGCCTGTAAATCCCCGTCCTGGCGGTTGCCCCTTGGCAACAAGCTGTTTTGCGGGCCCGGCGGGCGGATATAGAAGCTGATTTGCCGGCCTTGCCGGTCCTCGTAAAGCACCATCGCCGCACCGCCCTGGTCGGTGGTGAGCAATCGGCAACTGACCGGTTTAAAGCCTGCACTGGTCAAATCCGGCAGGCGCTCGGCGTGGCTGAAATAACGGTCAATCCAGCCTTGCATCTCGCTGCTTTGCCCGACTTTATAGTCGGCGGGCAAAAATCCCTGTTCGGCAAACATGCGATGGGCCGCCAGTGCGTCGCTCATGGGCAGGCTGCTGGATTGTGTTATTTGCCGGGCCTGCCAGCCACCCACGCCACCCACGCTCACGGCTATCAACAACACCGCAGCACTGGCCCAATGGCGGCGGGATTGCTGACGCTGGCGCTGGCGTATGGCGCCCGGGTCGAGGGCCGGGTTGGCGGCTTGCCGCAAGTCGTGCTGCAACGCGGTACGCAGATTTTGCGCGTCGCGCTGCCAGGCCTCGACCTGTGCTGCGATTGGCGGGTTGGCTTGCAGATAGAGTTCAATCGCATGGCGCTCGGCATCGCTGAGCGCATGATCAACGTAAGCATGCAGATCGCGCTCACTGGGTGGCAGGGTGATCATTTGAGTCTCCGCAGGGCAGGGCGGGTGATTTCGCCCTCGCTGAGTTGGCGCAAGGCATTGCGCGCCCGGGACAGGCGCGACATCACGGTGCCGATCGGCACGTCGAGGATTTCGGCGACTTCCTTGTAGCTCAAGCCTTCGACCGACACCCACAGCAGCAGGGCACGCTGTTCGGTGTTCAGTTGCTCGAAGGCTTCGAGGGTCGATTGGGCGAGCACGGTGCGTTCGGTGGATGGCTGGGCGTCGTCGCGGCCGGTAAAAAATTCGAGCATGCGCGCATAACGCCGGGAGCGCCGGTGGTTATCGACAAACTGGCGATACAGGATGGTGAACAGCCAGGCCCGCAAATCGCCCTCGGG
This sequence comes from Pseudomonas sp. B414, assembly GCF_055408445.1. Taxonomy (NCBI): domain Bacteria; kingdom Pseudomonadati; phylum Pseudomonadota; class Gammaproteobacteria; order Pseudomonadales; family Pseudomonadaceae; genus Pseudomonas; species Pseudomonas sp. B414. The sequence goes on from NZ_JBUZTQ010000047.1 coordinate 20,113, forward strand.
GCGCTTGTCGGCAACGCTGCCCAGGGCCCGTTCCAGACAGTTCTGTACCAGATCGTCGGCATTGCTGGCATGACGGGTCAGCGACAAGGCGAAGCGTCGCAGGCGCGGTATCAGTTCGCGCAGTTGCTCATCGAATGCGGTCATGGTGGGGCCAATTGACGGGGTGGGTGCAATAAAGACGCTTATGAATAGACCTTATTCCCTGGGTTGTGCAAAAAAATTAATTCGCGGGCGGCGGGAATAGACCTTGGTGGCCTGCGTCTTATAGGCCATCCACCTGACGGTCCTGTGGCCCCGGAGTTTTTTTATGGTCGATCAATTGCCGCCTGTGCGGCCTGCCAAACCACCGTTGCGCCCTGCCAGTGTGATGCTGCGCCTGGCGGGGATCGGTGGGGTGGTGGCGGTTTTGCTTGGCGGGTTTTATTACGTCAATGGCACCCTGGATTCTCAGCGTTTGAGTCCGAAAAAATTGGTAAACGCACTGGAGCACAACAACGGCTTACACCCGGGTTACCGGCGCAATCATGCCAAGGGTATGTGTGTGGTGGGTTACTTTCAGGGTAGCGGCGATGCGCAGGGGCTATCCACCGCGCAGGTATTCGGCACCGGGCGTACCCCGGTGGTCGGGCGCCTGGCCTTGCCCAGCGGCAACCCCTATGCGCCTGACAGCAGCGTACCGATCCGCAGTTTTGCCCTGCGCTTTACCCAGGCCAATGGACAGCAATGGCGCACGGGGATGAACAGCATGCCGGTGTTCCCGGTGGGCACGCCTGAGGCGTTTTATCAGATGCTGCAAGCCGGTGCGCCAGAAGCGGCCACGGGCAAGCCTGCGCCCGGGGCCATGCCCGCATTTTTTGCGGCGCATCCTGAAACAGCGCCTTTTTTGCAGTGGGTAAAAACTGCCAAACCGTCGGCCAGTTATGCCACTGAGAGCTACAACGGGATCAATGCGTTTTATCTGGTCAACGATGGCGGGCAACGTCAGGCAGTGCGCTGGGGTGTGGTGCCGCTGGGGCAGGATGCGCCGGGTGCTACGGCGCCCAATGATGCCGACTATCTGGAGCAGGACCTGGACAAGCGTCTGGCGGCCGGTCCTTTGAAATGGCAGTTCAACCTGACCCTGGCCGAGGCGGGTGATCCGACCCAGGATGCCAGCAAGGCCTGGCCAGCAGGGCGCAAGGTGGTTAATGCGGGCACTTTGGTGCTGGAGAAGGCTGAGGCGCAGAACGCTGGCGAATGCCGCGATATCAATTACGACCCGCTGATTTTGCCCAGTGGTATAGAGGGCTCGGATGACCCGTTGCTGGCGGCGCGTTCGGCGGCCTATGCCAGCTCTTATGTGCGACGTACCAGCGAAGTTGACCAGCTACCCAAGGAGCCACGGCCATGAGTTCACCTGTCTCGCACTTTGCCCCGCTGGCGCGTCTGCTGCATTGGCTGATGGCGCTGATGATTATTGCCATGCTGTTTATTGGCGCGGGCATGGCGGCTTCGGTGTCGCAGCGCCATGAATGGCTGCTGAATTTGCACAAACCGTTGGGGATTGCCATTTTGCTGTTGGTGGTGGTGCGTTTGTTTGTGCGTTTTGCTACCCGGCAACCGCCGTTGCCTGCGGATTTACCTGCGGTGCAGGTGCTGGCGGCGAAGCTGTCGCACGTGTTGCTGTATGCCCTGATGTTTGTTTTGCCGCTGGTGGGCTGGGCGATGATTTCGGCAGCAGGGGATCCGGTGATGCTGGGCAGCTCTTTGCAGTTGCCGGGGATTTTGCCGGCTAACCCTGGCACTTTCGCGTTTTTGCGCAAGGCGCATACGTTTCTTGCGTATTTGCTGTTTTTTACCGTGCTGGCGCATCTGGCAGCGGCGCTGTTGCATGGCTGGGTACGCCGGGACGGGGTGCTGGAGAGCATGCTGCGGGGCAAATAGGGCTTTGGATCAAAAGCCCCTTTCCCTGAGGGTTAGGGGCTTTTAGCCATCACCGAAACAAACAAGTCAGACGCCAAAAACCGCTCCAGCCAGGCATTCAAATGGGGCAAGGGCGCTTGCGCAAACCACTCGCGATCAACATGGGCAAACTGGCGCACAAACGGCGCCAGGGCCACATCAACCAAACTCAGCGCAGGCCCGGCCAGGTAGGGTGTGTGCGCCAGCACATCTTCCAGCCGCTGCAAAAATTCGACACCCTGGGCCCGGTAATGCTCCATCGGCTGCTCCGGGTAGCGGATGGCGTATTTGTAGCGGTCCAGCAGCACCTTGAAGACACTGTCATTCGCTTCGATCAACCCCGCATGATCCGCTTGCAACCAGTTGTCCGGGTCATTTTGGCCCAGCGCCCAGTGCATGATTTCCAGGCTTTGCTCGATCACCCGGCCATCGGCACAGACCAGCACGGGCACCGTGCCCTTGGGCGAGGCCGCAAGCATTGCGGCCGGTTTGGCCTTCAGGCTGACCTCGACAATCGACAGCGGCACGCCGCTGTAGCGCAAGGCCATGCGTGCGCGCATGGCATAGGGACAACGGCGGAACGAATACAGCACGTGCTGGTTCATTTCACCTCCACTGTGCTCAAGCCGTTGCCCTGGCGCTGCACCTGGATCTGCACCGGGATGCGCTCGTGCATTTCCTGCACATGGGAGATCACTCCCACCTTGCGCCCTTGGGCCTGCAAGCCGTCCAGGGCATCCATCGCCAGTTGCAGCGACTCGGGGTCGAGGCTGCCGAAGCCTTCGTCGATAAACAACGATTCGATTTTCAGGGTGCTGGACGCCATCGACGCCAGACCCAGGGCCAATGCCAGCGATACCAGGAAGGTTTCACCACCGGACAGCGAATGCACCGAGCGCAGTTCATCGCCCATTTCGGTGTCCATCACCAGCAGGCCAAGCATGCTGCCGCCGCGCTTGAGGCGATAGCGCCGTACCAGTTGGCGCAATTGCGCGTTGGCGTGATGCACCAGCAGGTCGAGGTTGTAGGCCTGGGCGATTTTGCGGAATTTGTCGCCTGTGTTCGAGCCAATCAGTTCATTGAGCCGCGCCCAGCGTTGCCACTCGTCATAAGCCCGGGCGATACGCTCGGCCAATGCCTGGTTGGCCTGTTGACGGCGTTGGTCTTCGCTCTGCCGGGCGCGCAGTTCGGCACACTGCTGTTCGCTGGTGGCCAGTTGCGCGTGCAGTTCAGCCAGGGCGCTGTCGAGTGATTCGGCGTCCAGGTTGCCATTGGCTTGCGCCTGATGCCGGGCCAGACGCTCCTCGCGTTCTTGCAGCAGGACACGGGTCTGTTCGACGGCTTTTTCGCTGTTTTGCAGTTGCAGGCGCAGTTCGCGCACGTGTGCGTCGTCATGCGCCAGTAGCTGTTGCAAGCGACTGTCATCAAGCTCGCTGTGCTGCGCGCGCCATTGCCCAAGCTGGGCACTGAGGTTGTCGTGTTCCTGTTGCAGGGCATGCAGGCGTTCTTGCTCGGCCTTGAGTTCGGCCGCCAGTTGCAACAGTTGGTTGGCGGTAGCCTGCAGGGCTTGCTCGGCCTGGGTCTGGGCCATGCGCGTGTGTTCGACGGCTTGCTCCAGGGTCTGCTGCCAGTGTTCAACGCTGGCGTAGTCGCCCAGCAGTTGCTTGAGGGCTTGCTGGCTTGCTTGTTGTTGCAGGCTGAGTTCGCCAACGCTTTGCTGCAGCGTTTGCAGCTCTTTGCTGCGGCTGGTCTGCTGGTACTGCTCGCGCTCGATGTGACTGGCCCGTTCGGCCTGCTCAGCCTGTTCGTCACGCTGCTGATCGAGTTGCGCGACACGGTCAGCCACTTGCTGGTCAAGGGCCATAAAGCAGGCAGAGGCGTTGTCGCGCAGTGCAGTGAGGGTTTCAGGCGTAAGCAGGCTGGCAAACTCGCTGAGTTCGTCTTCAAGGCGCTGGCTGTCAGCATTCAGATGCGTTTGCTGCTCGGCCAGTTGCCGGGTGGCGAGCTGGCTGGCTTCGGTGCAGCGCTGCATTTGCTGTTGCAAATGGGCCGCTTCTTTTTGCAGGGCGAGGAGGGTGTTCTGGCGCTGTTCGTCCTGGCTGATGCTGTGCTGCAATTGCTCCAGGCGCAGGGTCAGCCAGTGCTCGCGCCTGGCCGGGTCCTGGGCCTGCCATTGCTCATGCAGCGGATGTGCTTCGAGGCTTGGGGCCAGGGCCTGTTGTTCTTCAATAACCTGTTGGTGCTGCAAACGCAGTTCTTGCATTTGGGTTTTCAGGGCGGTGAATTTATCGCGCAGCAGGTCCAGTTTTTCTTTGAGGTCAACGACCACTTTGCGGGCGTTCGCTTCTTCGAGTTCGTCGTTGCGAGACAGGCTCTGCAGCAAGGCTTCGGGCTGGTGGTAGGGGTGCTCATGGCTGCCACATACAGGGCAGGGCTGATCGTCCTGCAGTTGTTCGCGCAATTCTTCTACGCTTGCGCTGCGTGCCAGGCGTTGGCGCTCGAGCAACTGGCGTGTGACTTCCAAAGCCTGCTCAGCGGCGGCGAACCGGGTTTTGGTGTCGTTGCCCTGTTCGACTAATGTTTCACGCTCGGTTTGCAGGGCCTGCAGCTTGGTCTGTAAAGCGTTCAGGCGAGTATCGAGGGCCTGCTGGCTGTTGCACAGGCGTTGCAGGTCTTCAAAGGCGCGCTGCTGCTGGCGGTTGTCCTTGAGCAGGCTGCCCAGGGTGTGGATCTGTTCGTTGACCGCGTGGGGTTCGGCCGCGGCTTCCTGGAACAGGATTTCCAGGCTGTTGCGCAGCTCGGTCAGCTGTTGCGCGGCTTGCTGGGCGCGCTGCTCAAGACCCGGCAGCTCCTTGCGCCCGGTGCTGAGGTTATTGCTCAGGCGTACCAGCTGTTGAAGCCGTGGGCGGTAGGCATCCCAGGCACTGGCCAGTGGCGCCAGTTCGCTGCTGCGTTCGAGCTGCGCGGCAATCTGCGCAAGGCGTTCAGCGCCCTGTTGCTGGCGTTCGAGCAGGCTGTTGAGGGCCTGTTGCCCTTGGTTACAGGCCTGCTCGGCCTGTTGCTGAAGGGCTTGCTGGCTGTTCAGGGCCTGAGTCAGGCGATTGAAATTGGCCTGTTCCAGGTGCGCCTGTTGTACCCGTGGTGCGGCTTCACGTTGTTCGTCTTGTGCCCGGGTGGCTGCCCGTTGCGCGTTTTGCAGCTCGCCTTCAAGCCGGGTCTGGCGCTGGCTCAGTTCGGTTTGCTGCAGCAGGTGGGCACTGATGTGTGCCGCCAGCGGGCTCAGTTGTGCGGCGAGTTCGGCCAGCCGGGCAAACTGATGGCGTTGCGGGGCCAGTTGTTCCAGCAGATGCAGGGTCTGGCGCTGCGCGGCCTGGCTGTCCCACAGGGCTTGTGCCTGGTGCAGTTGCTCGGCTGCGCTGTGTCGCTGCTCTTGCAGCTCGCTCAGGGTTTTGAGCCAGCTGTGTTGCTGTTCCAGTTGCTTGAGCTGGCCTTGCTGGTTCTTTAACTGTTGCTGCGCCTGGTTGAAGTGTTGATCCAGCTCGGCGCGGGCCTCGGGCTCAAGCGGGGTGACGCCGACGGCCTGATCCTGCAGCAGTTTGTGCGCGTCCCTGGCTTCTTTGGCCTTGTCGAATGCCCGTTTGCCCAGGCGTGTGTAGAGCGCGGTGTCGGTGAGTTTTTCCAGCAGTTCGCTGCGCTCGTTGTCGTCAGCCTTGAGGAAGGCGCTGAACTCGCTCTGGGCCAGCATCACTGCACGGGTGAACTGCTCGAAGTTCAGGCCCAGGCGCGCTTCGAGCTGGACCTTGTAATCACCTTTCTGGCTGGCCAGCAGTTGGTCGTTGTCCAGATCACGCAGGCTCTGGCGGCTGGCCTGCAGCTTGCCGGTGGCCTTTTCACGGGCACGATTGGCCTCCCAGCGGGCGCGGTAACGGCGGCCGTCGATGCCGACAAAGTCGACTTCGGCATAGCCTTCACCGGTGCCACGGCGCAGCAGGGTGCGCGGGTCGCCGGTGGCGATTTCACCGTCGGCATCCGGCACCTTGGCATCGCGGCCGGTGTTGTTCAGCCGCGGTACGGCGCCGAACAGGGCCAGGCACAGGGCGTCGAGCAGGGTACTTTTACCGGCGCCGGTGGGGCCGGTAATTGCAAACAGCCCGGCACTGGCCAGGGGCTCGGCGGTAAAGTCCAGCTCGAAAGGGCCGGCCAGGGAGGCGAGGTTTTTCAGGCGGATGGCGAGGATTTTCATGGCTGTTCACCTTCCAGCTGAACTTCTTGCAGCAACACGGCAAAGTCCTTGAGGGTCTGTTCGTCGGCTTCGCTGCCGTAGTTTTCTTGCCAGGCGCGGCTGAACAGCTCCTGTGGGGTGAGCTGGTCGAGTTCGATCAGGCGTGTGCTGTCGGCATCATCGTGGCTGCCGCTGCCGGCGTATTCAGCGGCGATGCGGACCAAGCGTACGGATTTGCCTTGCAGGGCGGTTTCGATCTGCTGGCGCAGGTCGGGCTGTGGTTCATCCAGTTTGACCCGCACTTCCAGCCAGGGCTGGCGCTGCAGGTCGGCGAGCAGGTCGATATCCGCCAATTCGGCCAGCTGCGCAAGGATCTCCGCCAGCGGCAGCGGGCCGATACGTTGCAGGTTGACGGCGCGGGGGATCAGGCGTGATTCAACGCTGACCAGGGTTTCGCCCTCGAGGTTGACGTCGAGGATCTGGTGCTGATAGCCGATTTCCGAGAAGGACAAGGGGATCGGCGAGCCGCAATAGCGGATGCGCTCTTCGCCGTTGACCCGCTGTGGCTTGTGCAAATGGCCAAGGGCAACGTAGCTGATATCGGGGCCAAACAGGCTGGCGGGCAGGGCTTCGGCGTTGCCGATGATCAGGCTGCGTTCGGAGTCTTCAGAGACCGAGCCACCGGCCATATGGGCGTGGCTGATGGCGATCAGGGCCTGGCCGCGCTTGCGTTTGGCATTGGCGGCAGCGATCAGCCACTCATGCACCTGGCCTATACCGCGCAGGTAGTCGTCGCCCAGGTGCGCGCCAGTAACTTCGGCGGGGCGCAGGAACGGCAGGGCCAGGCACCAGGCGGCAATTTTGCCTTTGGCATCGGGCAAGGGGATCAGCAGGCGTTCGGCGTCGAGCTGGCCGTCGTCGAGCCATAACACCCGGCCCAGGGCATGGGTACGCAAACGGCGCATCAAGGGCGCGGGCAGTTCGATCCGCGAGCCGGAGTCGTGGTTGCCGGCAATCATCACGATGGTCAGTTTGGGCTGTTGCTCATGGGCGCTGACGATAAAGTCGTAGAGCCGCTCCTGGGCTTTGACCGGCGGGTTGACGGTGTCAAAGATGTCACCGGCGATCAGCAGTACGTCGGGCTGTTCACTGGCCAGTTGGGCAAGGAGCCAGGTGAGAAAGCAGGCATGCTCGAAGTCGCGGTCCTGGCCGTGGAGGTTTTGCCCCAGGTGCCAGTCGGAAGTGTGAAACAGGCGCATAACAGAATCCGTTTTTAAAGGGGTTGGTAACCCGTTCGCTCAGGCGGGCACGGGTTGCCTTGAAATTATTTGGGGTAGAGCGGCGGCAGGCTGCTCGGCTCGCTGGCGGCGTCCTGCTCGCGCTCGGTGGCAGGGATGCTGCGAATGGCTTTCCACAGTTCTTCGCCTTGCCAGTACTGGCCGGTTTCGCTGTAGAGCGCGCCATTCAGGCCGTCGAGGGCATCGGACAGCGGCACAAAGCGCGCGGCCATATCGGCCAGGGTTTCCGGTTGTTGCCGTGCCCAGGCATCCAGCGCCTGGCGCGTAGCCTGGGGGTCATTGGCCAGGCTGGCGCGTTTCAGGTCGTCGAGCAGGGTGCGCGGGCTGGGCCCGGTTTGCGCGGCACGCAAGATCGCCGGTTGCCAGCGCGCCCGCCACCAGAGGGCCAGGCTCGCCAGGGTAGTGCAGGCCAGAAGCAGGGTGCTGAGCTGCCAGAGCCACAGCGATGATTCTTCGTTGAGTGCCGACGGCGTGCCGCTGACCGGCGTGTCCACGGCCTGGTTGGGGTTGGCCGCAGCCAGCAGGGTACGCGCCGGCAGGTAGGTGCGCTCCAGGTGGTCTTCGTGGGTGTTCCACCAGACCACTTCGACGGCAGGCAATTCGATCTGCCCGACCCGGGTCGGTACCAGCGCTTCTCGCTCTTCGCGGCTGCCGATCAGGCCGTTTTCAGTGACTTGATTGCTCAGTTGCGGCAAGTCGGGGTAGCGGCGCAGGCCGTTGACGTCCGTGGCGGGCAGGGGCGGCAGTTGGGCGCTGGACAGGCCTTCGGCCTTGAGGGTCAGGGTGCGGGTCAGGGAGTCACCGACCATTGTATGGTCCGGCTCGGGGTTCCAGGTTTCGCTCAGGCTCAGGCTGCGGGCTGGCAGCCAGGGGGCATTGGACGGGTAGCTCTCGGGCTTGGGCAGAACCGTTAGCGGTATTTCGGCCGATGTCACATGCACCATTTTGCCGGGTTTGGGCCCAAGCGGGGCAGGGGCGGTGGCTTGCTGGCTGTCGACCTGGGTGGCGCTGAAGGTTTGTGCCGGGATGATCAGCTCGCCGCTGCGCTGCGGGTAAATGCCGTAGCGGCGCTCGATCACGCCGTGGCGCACGCCGTTGATGAGTTTTTCATAGGTGCGCGACTCGCCCAGTTGCTCGACGATGGCGTCGTCCAGGTGCAGGGAGGTCAGGCTGCTGTCGTCGTAGAGCGCCACAGAATGGTAGATGCGCAGGGTCAGCAGCGCCTGGGCCTGGACGTAGACGCTGGGCTGGTCGAGGCTGGCTTCGATAAACACCGGGGCCAGTTCGTTGTCGCTGACTACGCTTTGGGTCACGGTCAGGGTGATCGGCTGGCTGTGGTAGTCGCCGACTTGCAGCGACGGGATGATCACTGTGCCGGTCTGCCTGGGTTGCAGGGTGATCATCCAGCGGGTGGTGCCCTTGTTGTCATCACTGAGGCTGTTGAGCTGGTTGACCTGACGGGTGCCGCGTACTTCAAACAAGGCGTCCAGCGGAGTCAGGTCGGGTTTGCCGAACAGGGTGACGTCGCTGGATTGCAGGGTCAGCTCGACGGTTTCACCGGAACTGAGCTGGTCGCGGTCAACGCTGGCCACCAGGCCCAGGGCGTGGGCTGGCAAGGTCCAGCAACACAGCAATAGAAGCAAAGCGCAGAGGCGGTTCATTTAGGCGTGTCCTGATGTTGCTGCTGTTCGTACCAGAATTTGCGGCGCAACAACTCGCTGGGGTTGTCGGGGATCTGTCTGAGCCATTGTTCAAGGGCCTGGCGCTGTTCTTCTACGGTCTGGTTGGCGACCGGTACAGGCGGGCGCGTGGTTTGTTCGTCGCCGGGTTCGCCGTCGGCGTGCGGGGCGGCCTCGGGGTCGAGCTGTTCGTCCGGCGGTGGCTCGGTGGTGGGGCTGGCGGCCGAGCTGTTGTCTTCATTGTGTGTGGTGCTGCTGGAGGCACCCTGGGCGCTGGTGCTCAGCGGGGTTTCAGACTCGGCTGGCGCAGGTTGCTCGGGTTCTTTTTCAGCTTCGGCTTCGGCCTGTGCCTGGGCGCGTTGCTGCTCCAGCAACTGCTCGACCAGGGCCTTGTTCAGGGCAGCGGCCTCGAGTTCGGGTTGCAGCTCCAGGGCTTGCTCCCAGGCATCGATGGCGGCTTCCAGTTCACCATTCATGGCCAGGGCATTACCGCGATTATAGTGGGCTACGGCGCTGTTGACCTCGGCAAAACGCTGGGCTGCCCCGGCATAGTCAGCGGCCTGATACAGTGCCAGCCCTTGCCAGAGCGGGTCACTGAAGTGTTCGACGGCTTGCAGCGGTTTGTTTTGTTGCAGCAGGCGCACGCCCTGCTGATCGGGGCGCAGCCACAGGTCGGTAAAGCTCATGGCATAGCCGGGCTGGGGGGCCAGCACAAACAGCAAGGGCAGGCAAAACAGCCAGCCACGCCGGCCCGCGCAGGCCACCAGCAATAGCAGGGGCAGCAACAGCCAGTAACCCTGGTCGGCCCAGGTGTCGAGTTGCAGGGTCTGGCCGTCATCGCGCAGGTGTTGTGGCCCGTCGAGCAGGCCCAGGCCACGCAGGTCGTTGTCATCCAGGCGGGCCTGGCGATAGCGCCCGTCCACATCCAGGGCGAATGCGCGCAAGCTCGGGCTGTCGAGGCGCGGCAGCAGGATTGCGCCCTGATCGTCCTTGAGAAACTGGCCGTTTTCGTCAACCACCGGCGCGCCCTCACGACTGCCGACGCCCAGGATCAGCAGTTGCGGGGCGTGGCCATCCAGGGCCTGACCATCCAGGGCCTGACGGATGCCGCTGCGTTCCTGTTCGCTGAGGGATGAGGTGATCAGCAACAGGCGGCCCTGGCCCAGCGCGCCCTGATTGAGCAGTTCGAGTGCCTTGTCGACGGCCAGGTCAGCACGATGGCCCGGCTGCGGCATGATCGACGGCTTGAGGGCCTCAAGCAGGTTACGGCTGGTGGCCATGTCATCGGACAGCGGCACCAGGGTGTGGGCGCTACCGGCGTAGACGATCACGGCGGTTTGCGCATCGGTACGGTTTTGCAGCAGGTCGTAGAGCTTGCGCCGCGCCTGCTCCAGACGATTGGGTGAGCTGTCGGTGGCGAGCATCTCGGGGGTCAGTTCCAGCATCACCACCAGCGGGTCAGCGGGTTTTTGCATGGACTGTTCGACCCGTTGCCAGCTGGGGCCGAGCAACGCCAGCACGGCGAGCAGCCAGCCCAGCCCGAGGGCGATCCACGGCAGCTTGCTGCTGCGGCCATTGCCGCCGCTGAGCAGGACGCGATGAAAGGCCGGTGGCAGGATCATCTGCCAGCGGCCTGCGCGTTTTTCCCGGTGCCAGCGTTTCCACAGCAGCCAGCCGAGCAGGGGCAGGATCAGCAGCCATTCAGGGCGAAACCAGTGCGGCCAGAGCGCGCTCATCGGCGCCTGCGCAGGCGCAGGCGTTTAAGCCGGGCGCGCCAGTCGGGATGTTGCTGCAGAAAATGCTCCTTGCTTAGCCAGCGTTGCAGCGGATGGTTGGGCCACAGTTCGCGTATCACCAACAGCACGCTGAACAACAGGGCGACTGCCAGGGGCCAGTAGTAGAGTGCCTGTGCCGGGCGGGCCTGAGTCGGTTGCTGGGCCACGGGCTCGAGTTGGTCGAGGGTGTCCTTGATGGCCGATAGTTCGCCGCCGTTGCGGGCACGGAAGTAGCGCCCGCCGGTGACTTTGGCAATTTCTTCGAGGGCCGGTTCATCAAGGTCGACACCGGGGTTGATGGTGAACATGCCTTTGCTGCTGCTTTCTTCCGGGTCGGCGCCGATGCCGATCGGGTAGATTTTCACCCCTTCTTCGGCGGCCAGGCGGGCAGCAGTCAGCGGGTCGATCTGGCCGCCGTTGTTGGCCCCGTCGGTAATCAGGATCAGCACCCGGCTTTGTGCCGGGCGTTGGCGCAGGCGCTTGAGGGCCAGGCCAATGGCGTCACCGATGGCGGTATTTTTACCGGCGATGCCGATGCGCGCTTCGTCGAGCCAGGTGCGTACGGTGCGGCGGTCGAAGGTCAGCGGTGCTTGCAGGTAGGCCTGGCTGCCGAACAGGATCAGGCCCACGCGGTCGCCTTCACGGTTTTGCAGAAAGTCACCGAGCAGGCTTTTGACCAGATCCAGGCGGCTGACGTCTTCGCCCTGCCATTGCATGTCCGGGTAGTCCATGGAACCGGAGACGTCCACTGCCACCAGCAAGTCGCGGCCACTGGCGGCAATCGGCAGTGCCTCGCCCAGCCATTGCGGGCGGGCAGCGGCGGTCAACAGTAGCAGCCAGAGCAGCACAAAGGGGATTTGCTGGCGCCAGGACGGCAGGGTGGTGCGGGCCTTGCGCCGGGTCAGTTGCTCAAGGTCACTGAGGAAACTCACCTGCAGCGCTGCCTCGCCGCTGTCCGCAGGCGGCAGCACCAGGCGCATCAGCCAGGGCAGGGGCAGCAGGGCGAAGAGCCACGGCCAGGCAAATTCAAACATGTTTGCGAATCCAGGTTTCCACGGCCTGATTGAGTCCGGCGATGGCCTTGTCGTCGAGCTTGCACTCGGGCTTGTAGGCGCCCTCAACCAGCACCATCCAGCGGGTCAAACCGGCGGCAGGGCAGCGGTTATCCAGAAACGCCAGCCATTTGCGGCCATTGAGGGTGTGGCTCTGGCTGTAGGGGTAGTGGTTGCGGCACAGGCGCTTGAGCAGGCCGTTGAGCTGCTGCAGCCAGGCGCCTGCGGGGGCACCGTCGTAGGGCTTGGGGAAGCGTGCGAGTTCTTCGAGCGCGGCCAGGCGCACCGGGTCCAGTGGTTGTTCTACAGGCTTCGCTTGGCGTTTGGCGGGCAGATAGCGACGCAGCCACCACAGCCCCCAGCCTAGCGCCGGCAGCACGATCAGCAGCAGCCACCAGCCAGGCGCAGGCGGCCAGATACCGAGCGCAGGCGGGACGATCAAGGGTTGCAGTTGTTCAAGTTGTTTCATTGGGCTTTGCCCGGGCGTTTGGCGTTGAGGTATTCGCGCAGTTGTTCGACCATTTCACTTTGCGTGCTCAGGGGCATCAGCAATACCCGTAGTTTTTGCGCCAGCAGTTCCCAGCGGGCGATACGGGCTTCGGCCTGGGCGCGGTAGGCCTGGCGTAAATCATAGTTGAGGGTGTCCAGTTCCAGCTGCGCGCCGCGCTCGGCAAAGCGCAGCAGCCCGGCAGCGGGCAGGGCGTGGTCGAGCGGGTCGGACAGCGGCAGCAGTATCAGGTCGCAATGGCGCGACAGCAGGCTCAGTTGCTGCTCGGCGGCGTCGGTGAGGGCGCGCTCGTCGCAGATCACGATCACCAGGCTGCCGGGGCGCAGTACTTCACGGGCACGGATCAGCGCCATGCCCAGGGCATCGCGGTCTGATTGCATTTCGGTGTGCAATGACTGATTGACCCGCACCAGCCGGTTAAGCAATTGCAGCAGGCTTTGCTTGCTGCGCCGGGGCTTGATTTCGTAGTGCTCATGGTCGCCGAACACCAGCCCGCCGACACGGTCGTTGTGCCCCAGGGCGGCCCAACCGATCAGGCTGGCGGCCTGGGCGGCGAGCACCGACTTGAACATCAGCCCCGAACCGAAAAACAGCCGTCGGCTTTGCTCGGCGAGGATAAAGATCGGTCGCTCGCGTTCCTCATGGAACATCTTGGTGTGGGGTTCCTGGGTACGCGCCGTGACGCGCCAGTCGATGGTGCGCACATCGTCACCGGCCTGGTAGACCCGCACCTGATCGAAATCGACCCCGCGCCCGCGCAATTTCGAGTGATGCAAGCCCACCAGCGGGCTGCGCTGGCTGGGCGAGGCGAACAGTTGCACTTCGCGTACCCGGTGGCGCATCTCGATCAGTTCCGCAAGGGTCACGCGGATGCCGGGTTCGGCGGGCAGGGGGGTGTTCATCGGTCAGGCAACGGCAACGACATCGAGGATGCGCTGGACCACGCGGTCCTGGTCGATCCCGGCGGCCTCGGCTTCAAACGACAGGATGATGCGGTGACGCAACACGTCGAACAGCACGGCCTGGATATCTTCGGGGCTGACAAAATCGCGCCCGGCCAGCCAGGCATGGGCCCGCGCGCAGCGATCGAGGGCAATCGAGCCTCGGGGGCTGGCGCCGTAGGCGATCCATTCGGCCATCTCGGGGTCGAATTTGCCCGGGGTGCGGGTGGCCATGACCAGCTGCACCAGGTATTCCTCCACGGCGTCGGCCATATACAGCCCAAGGATTTCCTTGCGAGCGGCAAAAATCGCCTGCTGGCTGACCCGGCGTTCGGGTTTGGTTTCGCCGTTAAGGGCTTCGCCACGGGCCTGTTGCAGGATACGCCGTTCGACGGCAGCGTCGGGGAAGCCGATTTTGACGTGCATCAGAAAGCGGTCGAGTTGGGCTTCGGGCAATGGGTAGGTGCCTTCCTGCTCGATGGGGTTTTGCGTGGCCATCACCAAAAACAGCGGCGATAGCTCATAGGTACTGCGGCCCACACTGACCTGGCGTTCGGCCATGGCTTCGAGCAACGCCGATTGCACCTTGGCCGGCGCACGGTTGATTTCGTCCGCCAGCACCAGATTGTGGAAGATCGGCCCTTGCTGGAACACAAAGCTGCCGGTTTCCGGGCGATAGATCTCGGTGCCGGTGATATCGGCAGGCAGCAGGTCGGGGGTGAACTGGATTCGATGGAACTGCGCCTCAATACCTTCAGCCAGCTCTTTGATGGCCTTGGTCTTGGCCAGGCCGGGCGCACCTTCGACCAGCATATGGCCGTCAGCCAGTAATGCGATCAGCAGGCGGTCGATCAACTTTTCCTGACCGAGGATCTGGGTTGAAAGAAAGGTTCGCAGCGCAAGCAGCGCTTCACGATGTTCCATCGAATACTGTTCCTGAAAAGGACACCGGCGGCGCAACAATTACGCCGGGGCTGGGGGCATTACTTTAATCCATTGGAGGGGCTGGGGACTAATGGCGGTGGGGCTTTTTAAGGAAAAAACTGAAATGGACAGGGTTGTTGAGAATGGTGCTCATCTGGGGGGGTGGTTGGGAGGTGTGAAAGCTGATGGGCATCGCGTAGATAGCCGTGACATATCGAATGGATATGTACTCGGTGGTTCTAACTGGAATTGCGAGTACATATCCAGCACTCGCGGTTAACTGGAATTAAGGTTTCGCCCTTACGGCGAGGCACTTTTGTCAAACAGCCACAAAAGTACCCAAAAAGGCCTTGCCCCATCGTACGGCCTTCGCTGCGCTCAGGTTCCCTCGCTCCGGTCCTGCTCCGTGGGCACGCCGCCACGGGCCATCCA
>NZ_JBUZTQ010000048.1:0-33271 GCF_055408445.1 Pseudomonas sp. B414
CGATGGCATCACTTCGGTTCGCCTGACAGACCACAGCGCCTGGATCGCTGGCAAGCCAGCTCCCACAAGGCTCGGGCAAACCTGGGATATTTGTATCCAAAACCATCGCTGGCCAACCAGCTTCCACACTGACAGTGCAAATCCTGTGGGAGCTGGCTTGCCAGCGATTGGGGCGACTCCCACAGGTTTTGCTTGCCGGGCTCATTATGTGGGAGCGAGCCTGCTCGCGATGGCATCACTTCGGTTCGCCTGACAGACCACAGCGCCTGGATCGCTGGCAAGCCAGCTCCCACAAGGCTCGGGCAAACCTGGGATATTTGTATCCAGAACCATCGCTGACCAACCAGCTTCCACACTGACAGTGCAAATCCTGTGGGTGCTGGCTTGCCAGCGATTGGGGCGACTCCCGCAGGTTTTGCGCTGCTCACAAAATCAGGACCTTGCCGGGCTCATTATGTGGGAGCGAGCCTGCTCGCGATGGCATCACTTCGGTTCGCCTGACAGACCACAGGCGCCAGCATCGCTGGCAAGCCAGCTCCCACAAGGCTCGGGCAAACCTGGGATATTTGTATCCAGAACCATCGCTGGCCAACCAGCTTCCACACTGACAGTGCAAATCCTGTGGGTGCTGGCTTGCCAGCGATTGGGGCGACTCCCACAGGTTTTGCGCTGCTCACAAAATCAGGACCTTGCCGGGCTCATTATGTGGGAGCGAGCCTGCTCGCGATGGCATCACTTCGGTTAGCCTGACAGACCACAGGCGCCTGCATCGCTGGCAAGCCAGCTCCCACAAGGCTCGGGCAAACCTGGGATATTTGTATCCAGAACCATCGCTGACCAACCAGCTTCCACACTGACAGTGCAAATCCTGTGGGTGCTGGCTTGCCAGCGATTGGGGCGACTCCCGCAGGTTTTGCGCTGCTCACATAATCAGGACCTTGCCGGGCTCATTATGTGGGAGCGAGCCTGCTCGCGATGGCATCACTTCGGTTCGCCTGACAGACCACAGGCGCCTGCATCGCTGGCAAGCCAGCTCCCACAAGGCTCGGGCAAACCTGGGATATTTGTATCCAGAACCATCGCTGACCAACCAGCTTCCACACTGACAGTGCAAATCCTGTGGGAGCTGGCTTGCCAGCGATTGGGGCGACTCCCGCAGGTTTTGCGCTGCTCACAAAATCAGGACCTTGCCGGGCTCATTATGTGGGAGCGAGCCTGCTCGCGATGGCATCACTTCGGTTCGCCTGACAGACCACAGGCGCCTGCATCGCTGGCAAGCCAGCTCCCACAAGGCTCGGGCAAACCTGGGATATTTGTATCCAGAACCATCGCTGGCAAGCCAGCTTCCACACTGACAGTGCAAATCCTGTGGGAGCCGGCTCGCCAGCGATTGGGGCGACTGAGCCTCAGAGCCAAATCGCATCCCATAAAGGATAGTCCCCCACCCGCGCTGCCAGCCCAGCCCGCAAGGGGTTGGCTATCACATAACGCGCCAGGTTTTTCAGATCTTCTTCGCGACGCAGTGCACGATCATGAAAACCCTGTTGCCAGCACCTGCCCGTTCTACCCGTCACGCGGTTAATGGCCCGGGCACTCAGCGATTTTGTGCGCCTCATAATGTCTTGAAGCGATCCGTTTTGCAGTTCCACCAACCAATGAAAATGGTCAGGCATCACAACCCAGGCAAGGGATTTGGCTGCGCCTTGGGCCTGCTCACGACGCAATTGCTGGACCACTAGTCGACCAATCCGCCAGTCTGCAAACAGCGGCACTCGATTCAAGGTATTGGCGGTCAAAAGGTAGATACGCTCAGGCTGGGAAAAACGACCGCGTCTTAAACGGCTGGAGGCAGGATTTGTGGCCATAAGGACTGACTCATAATAGATAGCCCCAAAGATTAGTTATGGCCGGTTGGAGAAGCCTGGAAGGCTGTTGACTGAATATGTCATGACCACAACACATCGCTGGCAAGCCAGCCCCCACAATGACAGTGCAAATCCGGTGGGGGGCTTGCCAGCGATCGGCTAAAACGTGTACTTGCCGTTAAACGACAGATAATCCCTGTCCGCCATGGTCCGCCCCTGGGCAATATCCGCCGAACTCAAGTAAGCCACATACGTCAGCCCCAACTGGAAGTTGCCCAGGTACTTGAAATCGCCGCCCAGGGTCAGACGCTTCTCGGCACGGCCCAGCCCCGAATAGGCGCTGCCATCGATGTTCTGGGTCCAGGTGGCCTTGGTGGTCAAATCCCAGCCGTTGAACACGTTGGGATGATCGAAGTAGGCACCAATTCCCAACAGGCTCGAACCACGGGTCTGGCCGTCATACACATACTTGTTGAACGTGCCATCCGTGCCCGTCCCGCCACCGGTAATGGTCAGATCATCCACGCCCTGAATGCGCTGGTGCACCACTTCAGTCATCAAGGTGGTCTGTTGCGCCATAAAGGTCGGGCCGATCATGTATACCGCGTTCAAGTTACCCTGCCACACCTGACCTCGGGCCGGCGCACCATTGCTCAGGTACACCGCCGCACCATCGCGATAACTCAGGTCACCGGCAAACTGCACAGAATCCCCGACCTTGGTGGTGAAGCTCATGCCGGTCAGTTTGATATTGTCAAAATAACCCAGCTGGTAGCTCGGGCCGTTGCCGCTGCCACCCGCCTTGCCCAGCGAGGAATAGTGGGTCTGCCCGGTAAAGTCGAAAAACAGCGCCGGCACACGGTCGTGGTAGCGGTAATGGAACAGGCCGATTTCGGTGTTTTGCGTCAACCGGTAGCGGGTACCCAGGCCCCACTCGCCACTGTCACCCGGTTTGACCGAGCCACCGTAGCCAACAGCAGCTGCGTTGGGCAGATTGTCGACAATGCCTGGAGCAAGGCGAAAGAATTCCGCACCGGGGCCAAAGGTGTCACTGCCAAAGTAGTCGCCCACCGGATTGAGCTGGGTTTCTTCCCATTTGTATTGGTAGAAGCCGAGCAAGGCCAGATCCTCGTTGACCGACCAGGAACCCGAAAGCTGCCCGACCGGCAAATACGCATCCTTGGCTTCGGTACCGGGCACGTTGAATTTGGTCGAGTCCACCGGTGCCTGACCCTGGCTGATATTGGGCCAGAACAGGCTCTCGCCCCAGGCTACCAGGTGCCGCCCGGCCTTAAGCGACAGGTACTGATCATCATTGACGGTGAAGTCGCCATACACATAGGCATCCAGCAACCGCGCCTTGCTGCCGCTGAGTTTGCGCGTGTCACGGCTGAAGTCGTTGTAGCGCCCGGTCTTGTTCACCGTGTCCGGTGAGTCGTTGTCATTGCGCTGATGATAAACCTCATCATAGAAATGACTGCCGCGCATCACCGCACCGAGGTTTTCGTGTTTGAGCATCAACTCGCCAAATACGCTGACCCGGTTGTTGATCAACGAGCCGCGCTTGAAGTTGCGCGTGGCATCGTCGTAGTTGATGTTGTTGAGGTATTCGTGATCCGGCTTTTCGGTACGCATCGAAGCCGTGTAGTTGACCGTCAGCGATGAATCCAGGGTGGTGTTTTCACCCAGTTCGATGGTCGGCGCCGCCAGCGCCAGACCGCTTAACCCGGTGAGTAAGCCGGCTCCCATAAATCCTGTGCATTGCTTGAACATGCCTTGCTCCTTTTTATTGTTGTTTTTGCCCCACCCAGCCGCCTGCGCACAGGCCATAGCCTGTGGCAGATCAGCAGGTGGAGTCGGGGCTTATTTGCCGGCGCGACGGGCCGCTTCGGGGCCAAAGTCGCCCGGAGCAAAACCGCCTTTGTTCAGCACATAGCCGTTGCGTTGCTCATTGATCAGGTTGAAGGCCAGGTAGCTGCCGGCATTGAGGTCGTGGTACAGGCCGACACCGGCCTGCCAGGTCTGGGTTTCGGGGGCGTAGAAGTAGTTGACCATCGAAGTGCGCCACAGCTCGCCACGGTTGTCGTAGTTGTCGCCCATGATCGGGAACCAGCTGTCTTCGTCGATATACATCGTGCGCTTGCCGTACAGGTGACGGTTGCCGGGCTTGAGCACGCCTTCAAGCACCCATACGCGGTGCAGTTCGTAGCGCATGTTGTCGGGGTTGATATGACCCGGGGTCAGCATGCTGGCGTACTTTAGATCGTTACCGTGCAGGCGCGCGGTGTTGTAGGGGATATACAGTTCTTTTTTACCGACGATATTCCAGTTATAGCGCTGGGCCGAGCCGTTGAAGATGCGTACTTCGTCAACGGTAATGGAGCCACCGGAGCCCGGAAACGCCATGTCAAAACCGTACCCCGGGGACTGGCGCACGCGGCGGGTGCCAGGGTCGTAGCGCCAGCTCTGGCGCGGCTCGGCCCTGTCGTTCCAGTATTCGGTGCCAGTGTTGATTTCGCCCTTGTCGCGCTGCGGCAGCAGGGTTTCGTTGAGATAGAACGAGGAGTTGCCGGTGGTGTCGCCAATCTTGCCCGGCTCCAGCCCCGGCGCCATGTTGCGCGAGTGCACGCGGCCCCAGTTGATATTGCCGTCCTTAAGCACATAGGCGTTGTCCGAGGTGTACTCCTCGGTCCAGGCGCGCACGGTAAACAACGAGGCATTTTTCAGCAGTTCGATCCCGTTTTGCGGGATCGGAAAGGCTACCCCGCCGGTACGGGCCACCACGCCTTCGCCGTCATCGACCAGCTTGGCCACCGCGGCGTTTTCCAGGGTGGCCTTGCACACCGTATCGGAGAAACGAAAGTCGCGGTGTGAAGGGTAAACCGGCATGCGAAAGCTCTGCGGGTAGAGCTTGAACAGGGCTTTCTGCCCCTCGGATAGATGCCCGTCGTACTGGCTCAGGTTTTGCGCGGTAATCACGAACAGCGGCTTTTCGTTGGGGTACGGATCGATGGGGTGCTTGCCCGTACCTTCGAACTTCATCCCCGGCGGCGCGCCCAGCCATTGCCCGGAAAATGCCGGGATGGTACCGGCAGCATTGCCTTCCTTCTGCGCGCCTACGCAGGTCAGATCCTTGCCCAGCCGGGCGATCTGATCCGCGGGAGCCTGGGCCAGGGTCAGGCCGCTATAACCGTGCAAAACCAGAGCGACTGACAGCCAGCCGCCCATGTGTGTGATACGTCGCATGGAGTTCTCCTTTTTATTAGTCATGCCAATGCTCGCGATAGCATCGCCGCGTAAAAAGTCGGACCGAGTTGCCCGCATCGCGAGCAAGCCCGCTCCCACCTAGGTCTTCGCAGCCTCAGCAACCGTGAATGCCTTTAGCTCATTGCCTGGCTGATGTTTGTTCACCAGCGGTTTGCCCAGGTTGAACCAGGCGGCCAGCGCAGGAAGCAGGAAGATCGCCCCCAATACGTTGACCAGAAACATAAAGGCCAGCAGTACGCCCATATCGGCCTGGAACTTGAGCGGCGCAAAGACCCAGGTGCATACCCCCAGGGACATGGTGACAGCGGTAAATACCGCCGCCGTACCGCGCTGGCACATAGCACGGTAGAAGGCTTCGCGCAGGTTTTGCCCTTCGGCCATTTCATGCTCGATGCGCTCGTACAGGTAGATCCCGTAGTCCACCCCTACGCCCACACCCAATGCCATCACCGGCAAGGTCGCCACCTTGAGGCCAATGCCCAGCAACGCCATCAGCGCATTGCACAGCACCGCAACAATCGCCAGCGGCACCAGGATGCACAGCACGGCACGCACTGAGCGGAAGGTCAGCAGGCAGAACAGCGCTACCGAAAAGAACAACGCCGCCAGCATCACCACCTCGGCATGCTTGACCGCTTCGTTGGACGCCGCCATGACGCCGATATTGCCCCCGGCCAGCTTGAACTCCACCCCTGGCACCTGAATCCCCGCGATGATGCGTTTGGCCTCGGCCAGGACATGGGCCACAGTGGCGCCTTCGTGATCGCTCAAAAACACCAGGATCTGCATCTGTTGGCAGCCATCGGTTACCAGCCCCGAGTCCGGTGAATAGGCATAAGCGCCCTGCTGCAAGCCCTGGGCAGAACCGGGAATCGCCGCCCAGCGCGGGTTGCCCTCGTTGTTACCGGCAATCACCTGCTTGCCCATGCCCGCCACACTTTGTACCGACTGCACACCGGGCACTTCGCGCATCTTGAAATCGAAAGTTTCCACCGCCCGCATAACGGTCGGGTCCAGGCAGGCTTCGCTGCGATCGGCAATGGTCAGGAACACCGAGAGCACATCCAGGCCAATGGCGTAACTGCTGATGATTTTCTGGTTGTCCTGGTTGTAGCGCGACTCGGCACGCAATTCCGGTGCCCCGGAACCGATATCGCCAGTGGCCAGCTCCCGCGCTTTGATTGCACCCACTGCCAGCAGCAACAGGCTCAGGGCAAACACCCACAGTGCTGGCCCCGGCGTGGCCAGCGCCGACAGGCGCCACCACAGCGGGTGACGGTTGCTGGCAACCCGCGCCTGGGCCGTCAGCAAGCGCGGCTCAAGGCGCAGGTGAGCAATGATCAGCGGCAGCATGATTTTGTTGGTGATGATCATCAGCATCACGCCGATACAGGCCGTAACCCCCAGTTCGTGAACGATGGGGATATCGATCAGCATGATCACCCCGAAACCCAGGGCGTTCATCAGCAGGGCCAAGGCACCGGGGATAAAGATCTTGCTGAACGCGGTCTTGGCCGCAGTGACTGAATCACTGCCCGCCAGCACTTCCTGCTTCCAGGCGTTGGTCATTTGCACGGCGTGGGACACGCCGATGGAGAAGATCAGAAATGGCACCAGGATCGACATTGGATCAATCCCCAGCCCCAGCAACGGCAACAGACCGAGCAGCCACACCACCGGCAGCAGGGCGACCAACAGCGCCACCAGAGTCAGGCGCAGCGAACGCGAATAAAGCCACAGCAGCGCACCGGTAATCAGGAAGGCGATGGCGAAAAAGCCCATCACCGTATTCAGCCCTTCCACCACATCGCCCACCAGCTTGGCAAAACCGACGATATTGATTTCGATATCGGCGCTGGCGTATTTGCTGCGGATATCTTCCAGGCGCTGGGCGATTTGCACATAGCTCACCGGTTGCCCGGTCTTGGGATCGATGTCCTGCAAGTCGGCGCGCACCATGGCGGACTTCAGGTCATTGGCCAACAGCCGGCCGATCTGCCCGGAGCGGGCGGCATTGCTGCGTACCTGCTGCAAGTCTTGTGCAGTGCCAGCGTATTGCGGTGGCACCACCAGGTCACCGACATAACCGTCTTCGGTGATTTCGATATAGCGCACGTTAGGGGTAAACAGCGAAGTCACGCTGGGGCGGCTGACCCCGGAGATATAGAACACATCATCGGTGACCTGTTGCAGGGTCTGCAGGAACTCGGGGTTGTAGATATCCCCCTCGCCCTTCCAGTGCACGCTGACCAGCAGGCGATTAGCACCGGTGAAGATACGGCTGAAGTCGAGAAAGTTAAGCATGTAGGCATGACGCACCGGGATCTGTTTATTGAAACCGGGGTCCAGGCGAACCTGGGTGGCGCTGTAGCCAAGGGCCAGGGTCACCAGCAGGAAAAAGCCGAGCAGGACTTTGCGCCGGGCCATCAACTGCTCGGCGCAGCTGTTTACAAAGCGCTGCATGGGCGTGAGCTTGAGGGCGCTGGCCATTAGCAGCCACCCACATACACAGCAGATGAAAAGACCATAGCGCCCATGCCGGCATTCCCTCGCACACTTGTTAGAAGTGATTGCGATAATCAAACGGCCCCGAACCTGGAACATCGTCCATAAGGCTTAGGCTGTTTGAGGGAGTGCGCAGGGCAGGTCGTGAACAAGTCTCGTAGCAGTTGCCGCAGGAACGAGGCTGCGCAGCAGTCGTAAAACCACTCAACCCGGGCATTTCAGATAGACCGCGTTTACCGGGTTTACGGCTGCTGCGCAGCCGAACGTAGCCTCGTTCTACTCGTCAACGGCTACAGAGGGGCTCACTCTTTGCTGGCCTTGAACGTCAGCTCGCCCTTGGGCCATTTGGCCGCTTTGGCGGTGACCGCCTTGAGGGTCTTGGTCAGGCCTTCCAGGAGCTGGTCATGGGCGGCGAAGATCAGCATCACGGTCTGGCCTTCCTTGAATACGATGCCTTCACCCAGCGGGGAACTGACATAGGCGTAATCACCAATGCCGTAGATAGTCATTTTGATATCGCGGAATTTTATTTCGAGCTTGCCACCTTCACGGCTGGGCAAGACTGCAGCGCGAAAGTAGTCGCCCACCTTGAGCCCAAGACCTGGCTTGTCATCTACCACCAACGCTGCTTCGGTATCGATTTCAGCGATGTAAATACCTTCTGCGTTCTGCTCCGTCATGTACACAAAACGGGACTGGAACAGTTTGACCAAACGTGCCCGCAAATCCCCCAGAACAAACAACGCATGCATTTCCAGATTGCTGACTGCCAACGATAAACCCTCGAAAATTTGAAGTGGAGCTGCCAGAACAAATGACAGGCAGCAGAAAAAAGGCCACGGCCCACTTATTTTAAAAACCGGGTACAACAAAATCTCCTGACTGCTTGAGTCAGGAGTGGCATGTGGCATCAAGACTAAAAAATACAACCGGAGCACCATTCTACCGGCTCATACCCAAAGTTGGGTATACACATCCACTACTCTGTCATGTATTGCACGATTTTTTTGTCATTGGAGCCCGCTGCAACAGGGCTTTCGTCGTTATCTGCGCCGCTGGCGGCCAACAACTGCCATACTGGCCGAAAAATCAGCCTGGCCCATGCCGCCGGGTTGTCCGGCTTCATTACCTCGAAGGGAAAGCGACACGTGACGGAATTTGATATTGGCGAATTTTTTATCCGCGGCGAGTCCAAAGAAGTCGACGGCGAGTTTCAGGCCGTGATTGTAATGCGGGCCAAGCCACCGTTGAAAACCGTGACTTACCATCAGGTCGAGAAAGACCGCTGGTTCAAGACCGCGGAACAGGCTGAGATTGCCGCCAAGGGTTCAGCACAGGAATTGAAGCTCGCCGTGGACGCAGGCGCCCTGAACGCTTCTTGAAACTCACCCCCCCATCAAGCACGCTGAGCCCGAACCTGCATTGCGCAAGCGTTGGCGCTTAGCTGCGCCAACCAGGCAGCGCGACACTCTTCAGCTTCCAGGCGGCTGGAGAACGCCGTACCGCGCTGCTCACCGTTGACCAGGACAACCCAGCAGACCTTCTGCCCCAGGGCGCGCAAACCCGTTGGCACACCACTGCCGATCATTACGGCAACATCAACCCGATTGGACATGATGGCTACTCCACCTATTTAGTTAGTCACCTAACGATGTCGGCCATCTTAAAGAGTTAAGGTCAGTGGAAAAAGCTATGCCCTGCATAGCTGCATTGCATCAGCGGTAACAATGCCTGCCTCAAGCCGGTGGTTTCTGATCGAACACCGAGCGCCCGCCCTCTTGCGGGATATTGAAAAACGCCTTGTCCAGCACCCCAAGCCCCTCCCCCACATTGGCATTGAAGTTGGCCGAATGATGGATATAGCGCTGGCGCAGCAAGCGTTCCTGGCCAGGGGTCAGCTTTATGGCATTTTTGCCCAGTTGCTCCTGCAATCTTGCTGCGATTGGCCGCAGTTCGGCTGGCAAGGTGTCTTGCTCATCGCCCAGAGCGGCAAACGGTACCCCGTGCTCACTGGCCAGGGCATGCATGATGCGCAAGTACACCTTTGACAGATGACCGCGTATGCGCCGCTGCATAAATACGCCGGCCTGGACCCGCTTCATCGGCTCCTGGCGGTTGCCAGCCTTATGCTCCTCGGTGCGCACCTGCACAAAATCGTCCGCTGCTTGCGGGTCGATCAGGTCCTCGGCTTGCCAGGCCAACAGTTGCGCCTGGGTCAGCTTCCAGGCCTGGGTCAGCCTGATGGGTGTGGACGGGCTGACGAGATTGGTCTGCCAACGGCTCAGTTGCACCTGTTCCTGCATGTCCAGCGGGTAACCGCCGCCCAGGTCGGCATGTGCGCCAGGCAAGGCAATATCCAGCGGCCATTGGGGGGCAATACGGGTCAGGGCAAAATTGCGCCGGTACTCGTCCCGTGCGCACAGTTGCACCACCTGTTGCGCGCAATCAGGCGCCAGGTACAGGTTGAGCCCCGGATTAATGTCATCCCCCACATCCCCCAGATCCTGTAGACCGCCCATTGCCGCAACCGTATCGAACAGGCCGACAAACTCGATATTGCACTTGAAGTCCGGCGCCAGAGCGTGCTGTTGCTGATAGGGAGTGGCACGTATCAGATTGACAAAATGCCGGGCCGCGGCCGCACCGCGACTGAACCCGAACAGGTCCAGCTGCAAACGGCTCAAGGAGTGAGGGGGCAGCATTTTTAAAAATTGCCCCAGGCACTGACTCAGCTTCAGTTGCGCCTCATCGGCCTTGCCCAGCACCCCGGTGCCCCCGCGACCATAGCTCAGGCCCGGGAACGCGGTATCGTGCGCACCTGTGGAGGTACCGATGCCGCCAATATAGAGCGAGGTCACGGCCTGGCCGTGGCTGAAGGTGGTCTGTACGGGGTAATGCCGGTGCAGCCGGGCGATATTGGTCGGGACGCCGGCATAACTGCTGTCGGGGTCGACCTTCAAGCCTTGCGCCTGACGCTCCTGCCCCAACTGGCTATTGAACTGGTTATTGGCCGTGCCATCGAAAAAAATACCGACACGCAATACGTGCCCCGTATTGCTTGAGTGACTCATGACGCTGACCCTCTATTGATTCAGCTACGCGTAAAAACGCCGGGCCAAATATAAGGGGACACAACCGCAACACTCAGCTCAACGTCTTGATTAAATATTAGCGGGGTTTACCACTGGCTGTATGGCCGCAGTACGAATAACTGCACAGCCCGGCAAGCTGCCGGAACCGCAGGACGCGGCTCCGGCAAGGTCAGGCGCTTAGGCTTGACGCTGATGCTTGTCGATTTGCTCGTGACGCTCTTGAGCTTCGATGCAGTACTTGGTGGTCGGGCTGATCAGCAGGCGCTTGAGGCCGATTGCATCGCCACTGTCATCACACCAGCCGAAGCTGTCGTCCTTGATGCGTTCCAGAGCCTGCTCCAGTTGAGGCAGCATGCGCTGGTCGCGGTCGATGGCGTTCACCAGCCAGGTGCGCTCTTCTTCTACCGAAGCGGCGTCCGCCGGGTCGGCCGGAGTGTCCAGGCTCTCGATCGCGATACGGTTCTGCTCGATACGCTCGTGGGTTTCGACCTTCATGTTCTGCAACAGCTCGCTGAAAAAAGCATGTTGCTCGGCATTCATGTAGTCATCCGCCGGCATGGCCAGCAACTTATCCTTTGTCATTGATTTCTCTATAAAAAATACGTGCATTAAGGCGAATTAGGGAGCGTCCTGACCGATCTTCATCCCAACCAGTTAGGTGCCATCTATTTCAAGCGCCACCCGGCACTCAATTTACGAGGGGCGGCAGTCTAAGGCCGAGTTATCGACTCAGCAACTGAAATGACAGCTATTTGTCCAGCAAAACCTGGAAAGTGACGAAAAACGTGTTTAACAGGGGCTAATGGAGTGCGTTTATAGCAAGAAATTCAATGTTCCGGCTGAAAATGCACACTCCACGGGGCAAAAGCCTGTCGCAAGACCAGGGCTTAGCGGTCAAGGTAGTCGAGGATGGCTGCCAGGCTGCTGACAGGCGGCGCGCCTTCAATCATCTCAGCGGGCTGGCACCACGGATACGGCAGAGCCTGCAGCCAGTCCATGACCGGCTCCAGTTCCTGCGCCGGGCAAGCCTGCATCTGTTCGATGGTGATACACAGATGTTCTGCCAGCCCGGACTGCGCGGCAAAGCGCCAGCGATAGTCACCGCAGCCGATACGCAACTCACCTGTTTCCTTGACTGACATACCCACCAGCCATTTGCAGTAATGTGTACCACTCCCCGCCCCGGGGGGATCGCCGAGGCAGAAGGTATAAACGTTTTCATAGGTCTGGCCAAAGCGGCGCACCAACACATCCGCGATACCCGCCCGACCGCGGACATGCGGGGGAAACGAAATCACCCCTGAGCGCACAACCATTTCAAGGTTTGCATCGACCGTGAAGGATTGACGCAACAGGTCTGGCCGGTTGCCATCCTTGGCAAGAATGTAGTGCTCAATCGAGCGGGCAGTGGTCGGCATTGTCGATAGATCCTGAAAGTCGGAGTTTATGGGTGCGCACACTGGCAAGCTGCACCAGGGCGCCAAGCAACGCCACTGCGCCGGCCGCGATCGCCAGCGTCCAATTGGGCAGGTGCAACAGTAATAGAAAACCACCGGCGCCGGCGCCCAATGCGCTGCCCAGGTAAAGCGCGGATTCGTTCAAGGCAACAGCCAGATTGCCATCACCGTTGCGCTCGCGCGCCGAGATCAGCTCATTGTTTTGCGGAACCTGCAGGGCCCAGCCTACGCAACCCCACAGGGCAATGGCAATCATCGCCAGCCAGGGCGATAGCGCCGCAGCCACTGGCAGCGCCAATAATGCAACTGACAGCACCAGCATGATGCCCAATGTCAGCACAGGCCCCTCGATGCGCTCAACCAGCGGGGCAACCAGAAAACTGCCAGCCACCCCACCAAGGCCCCATACCCAAAGATAAGGGGTCACGCTATCGACGCCACCGAACACGGGGTCAGTCATAAGCGGGGCAATAAAGGTGTACATCCCCAGGCTGGACACCGCTGCCAATAGCGAGACCAGCAGGATACTCAGCACCTGCCGGTTCTTCAGCAGCAGGCGCTTGCTGCCCACAACCAACTGCGGCGCAGCAGGCAATGGCGCCAGGTTGATCAGCAGCCCCAACCATGCGCCAGCACCCAGCAAGGCAATCAGCCACAGAGCGGCCTGCCAGCCTGACTGCTCGGCAAGCAGCAAACTCAAAGGCACACCCAGCACGGTGCCGCTGGCCATTGCAGTCATGATCATGGCAATCCCCCGGCCACGCCGGTCAGGCGCGCAGACCGCGGCACAGGCCGTGATTGCGGTTGCCAGATAAACCCCCGCCCCCAGCCCGGCCAATGCCCGACACACCAGCAGGGCGGTAAAATCGTCAACGACAGCACTGGCCACATTGGCCAACACGAAGGTCGCCAGGGCAGACAACAGCCCGAGCCTTTGGCGCTGCGCCGGCAGGAGCGCTACGCATACCGGCGAGCCGATGCCATAGGCCAAAGCAAACACCGTAACCAGTTGCGCCGCCACGGCCACCGGCACGTTAAAGGCCTGCTCAATCATCGGTACCAGCCCGGCCGTGACAAAGGACGCCATGCCCAATGCAAAAGCGCCAAGGGCAATCCAGTAAACCGCCAGGGGTGTTGTCCTTTGCATCAAAATCTCCCTAAGCCAAATCAGGGCGGTGCATCAATTGCACTGCCCTTGGCGCGGCGGATTCTTTAGCAGGCCAGTAATTGTTACAATATCTCCATTTATACTATTACAAAGAGCAACCGGGTAATGGCAAGGACACTCGAACGCAGCCGAAACGAGCTGGCTGCATTTTTGCGCAGCCGTCGTGAGCGCATTTCACCCGAGCAGGCCGGTTTACCCAGTGGCGGGCGCAGGCGAACGCCAGGGCTGCGGCGCGAGGAGGTAGCCGCCCTGGCGGGCGTCGGCCTCACCTGGTACACCTGGCTTGAGCAAGGCCGCGATATCGGGGTTTCCCCTGCCTTCCTCGACAGCCTGTGCCGCGTGCTGAAACTTGACGCCATGGAGCGCCGGCACCTTTACCTGCTTACCTACCAGCGTGCCCCGGCAGAACAGGCACAAACATGGTGCGTGGTACCAAAGGTCATCCATCGCTTGATGGCAGACATGCCATTGCGCCCGGCCTATGTGCTGAATCTGCGCTGGGATGTCCTTGCCTGGAACCCGGCCGCTGACAAAATCTTCCCGTTCGCAAACACCCCCGCCCCCCGGCGCAACCTGCTGTGGATGCTGTTTACTGATGAGAGAATGCGTTCACTGCTGTGCACCTGGGAGCAACAAGCGATCCAAATGCTCAGCAGTTTTCGCAGGGACTTTGCCCAGGTTTCAGCACAAAGCGATGTTGCCGAACTGGTGCGCGATCTTGAGAAAGTCAGTTCCGAGTTCAAACACTGGTGGAACCGGCAAGATATTCACGGCCCCTGCCAAGGCATCAGGCATCTGGATATTCCCGGGTTTGGAAATATCTCGTTTGAACACACCACCTTGACGATTGATGCCGACAGGCACTTGCATCTGGTGTATTACGCCCCCTGCCTGAACGACCCCGCTCACGTCAGCTTTGAACAATGGCTCGCAGCCCCGCTCCGACAGCAGGTTGACGCGGACTGAACGCAGCCTGAGGTGTGCGTAGACGGTTGATGTTTAAACTATTGCAATTTTTAAACGCCGAGATAGTTTGAGTCAGAATTTACAACAGAAAGAGCGCGCTTATATCCAAGTTTTTGCGTGAATTTACTGACTCAAATTACTCACTATCCATATTGAACTGTCCTACGATTTTATCCGTAAATCTTATCTGCCGCTGCGCATTAACTGACAGTACCTAGCTGTTTTGGCACTTTACAATCACTGCCGCAAATCCTGGATCCTGAGCCGAGTAAATGAGCGATGTGTCACCGCTTGTATCGGCATACCCGGCGTTGGCAACACGCCCCTATGCATCCATCCATACCCTTCAAATATGGAGCGCAACGTGATGAGTAATACCTTGATTGCCAATGCCGGCACCAGCCCGCAGCCAACGCCCTGTATCCAGCCGCCAGGCGCTACCTGTGCACTGCAGCTGGGCAAACTGATGAAGCTGCGCGATGCACTGATCGCATTGAAGGGCCCGCTGGCCAGTAGCCCCGAAGCACGCAGCTATATACAGCGGCGGCTGTTGAACGACGAGGTCTATGACCGGGTATTGGGTAAGTTGGCTGACGAACAGACCATCAACTGCAAGCTTTAAACTGCATTAAAAATGCAGTTAACCAGCATTATTATGCATTTGCTGATTGCTTCATCAAGGTGCAGACTGCGCAGGTTCCTCCCCCAAATGAAGGGACATTTTCAAGGGCTTGCCGGTAAACCCGCCAGGCCTTTTTTTTACCTGCCCGTTGCCCAACACCGGATATACCTGACCATGCAAACCCGCTGGATCAGCCGCCTTTTGCCTGCGGCTACGAACACCCGTCCCACCGAATGGAGCCGCGCCGCCATTGGCGTATCATTTGGCACGCTGTTCAGTGTGTGGATCTGCAGCCTGTTTTTCGGCCTGCCGGTGGCCATGCACCTGATTGGCCCATTGGGGGCCTCGGCCATTTTGCTGTTTGCCGTGTCCTCAGGAGCACTGGCGCAGCCCTGGTCGATTGTCGGCGGTTACCTGTGCGCCACTGTGGTGTCGCTGGGGGTGGTGTACTGCTTCGGTCGCAGCCTGGACAGCGCCTGCCTGGCCGTGGGCGTCGCCCTGCTGTGTATGTGCCTGCTGCGCTGCCTGCACCCGCCTGCCGGTGCGCTGGCGCTGCTGGTGGTACTGGCCGACCCGGACAGCGCCAGCCTGGGCTGGGGCATGCTCGCACCGGTAATGCTCAGCGCGGTGTGCATGCTGCTTGCGGCGCTGGCCTATAACAACCTGACCCGGGTGCGTTATCCGAAAAAAGCCGCCGAGCCGAACCCGACCGTGGTCACCGGGCAGGCCCCTGCCGATCCGGGCATCACCGCCGAAGACTTGCACAACGCATTGCAGCAAATGGACGCATTTATCGACGTGACTCCTGAAGACCTGGAAGAACTGATCCGTGCCAGTGAACAACATGCGCGCCGTCGCAGCATCGGCGAAGTGTTCACCCGTACTGGCTGAGCCGCACGCCGGGGGCGTTTCGATAAGCGCCCAACTCCTGCTAGGGTTACCTGTGTAACCCGGGCGGGAGATGTTTAACTACTTGCTTGCCCAGTGTCCGTCATCCGACAGTCTGCAAGGCGCGCAATGCTCAAAACCATTGAATCAGAGATATCCAAACAAGCAGCGCCACCTGCCTTGCAAGCTGAATTCGCGCAACATGATTTCGAGAAACTGCGTAATTTTTGCCGCCTGACCTACATCACCAGTATTGGCATCTGGTTGCTGTTCAACCTGATTGTCAGCTTCAAGGGCGACCAGGGGTTTACCGCCCTGTCGCTATTGTTTATCAGCGTGATGGCGGTGCTCACCATTGTTCTGGGCTTTGTGCGCAATTACCGGCATTTCGACGTACTTAACCTGATTTTTGTCGCATTCATAACCCTGGGCCTGCGCCTGGTGATCTTTGGCCTGCCCGCAGAAACACAGCCCATCTGGCTGGCACTGGCCAGTTCGAGCATCCTTTACAGCGCCTCGGTCTTGCCGCTGAGTCGCTGGGCATTTCTGGGTGTTGTTGCCATCACCTGCCTGCTGCTTAATCCTTTTCTGATGACTCAAGCCTCGATCATGGACCTGCGCGGCCTGCTGATCCTGTGCTACTTCACCTTTTTGTGCAGCCTGACGATCTACAGTTTTTTCAAGTTGCGCCGGATCAAGTTGCACAACTACATCATGTCCAAGCGGCTGGCGGTTCAAGCGTATGTCGATGCCCTGACCGAGATCCCCAACCGGCGCTCCTTTATGCTCCATGCGGGTCTGATATTGGCGGCCAGGCCGCGCGAGCGTGACCACTACCTGGCGATGATCGACATCGACAACTTCAAGAAGGTCAACGACCGCTACGGCCATGATATTGGTGATGAAGTGCTTAAGCGCACTGCCGCCAGCATCAAGGCGGTAATGGCCGGGCATGAGTTTGCGCGCTTGGGTGGCGAGGAGTTTGCCGTGTACCTGGCCGGGGTGCGGCGCAGTGACGTCGAGGCGCTGATGGGCAGCCTGTGCCGCCGGGTGCGTGAAGACCCTGATGAGCATCCGGTGACCGTGAGCATTGGCCTGGCCCGGGTGGGCGATGAGGACACCCTGAACCAGGCCCTGGCCCATGCCGACAAGGCGCTGTATGAGTCCAAGCATGGGGGCAAGGACAGGTTTACGTTTTATTTGTGAAAGGGCGCGAGGGATGGTTTAGATCAAAAGCCCCTCACCCTAGCCCTCTCCCGGAGGGAGAGGAAACTGACCGAGTTGATGCAGGATTCAACTCAATACCGCCAGACTGCAGAGATTCTGCAATATCCCCCGATCGGGCCCCCTCTCCCTCCGGGAGAGGGTTGGGGTGAGGGGCTCTTGGTCAGTCGTTCAACTCAGTCTTGCCATCCCACCCGCCACCCAGCGCCGCAATCAATTGCACGCTGGCAATCAACCGGCTTTGCAGCAAGTTGAGCACACTGCGCTCGGTACTCAGCGCAGTGGTTTGCACCGACACCACATCGAGATAGGCAATCAGCCCGGCCTTGTACTGGTTGGTCGTCAGGCGCAATGACTCGCGGGCCGACTCCAGCGCCTGCTCCTGAACCACCGATTCATCACCCAATACCTTCAACTGCACCATGTAGTTTTCCACTTCACGCAAACCGTCGAGCACGGTCTGGCGATACTTGGCCACAGTCTGGTCATACAGGGCTTCGTTGCGGTCGACTTCGGCCGAGCGCTGACCACCATCGAACAGCGGCAGGGAGATTTTCGGCCCCACTGACCAGAAACGGTTCGGTACGCTGATCCAGTCCTGGTACTGGCTGCTGCTGTATCCGCCCGACAGGCTCAGACTGAAATCCGGGTAATAAGCCGCCTTGGCCACGCCAATATTGGCGTTGGCGGCAATCACCGAACGCTCCGCCGAGGCAATATCCGGGCGCCGCTCCAGCAGTTGCGACGGCAGGCTGACCGGGACTTGCGGCAACTTCGGCACATCCTTGATCTCAGCCAGATTGAACCCCGACGGAGCCTGTCCGGTCAGCACCGCAATGGCGTTTTCAAACTGCGCCCGCTGCCAGATCAAATCGATCAGACTGGCCTGGGTATTGCGCAACTGGGTTTGCGCCTGGGCCACCGCATCCTTGCCGGAGATCCCCGCGCGATACTGGTTTTCACTCATTTTCAACGAGCGCTGATAAGCCTCCACCGTGGCTTCGAGCAAGCGCTTCTGCTCATCGATAACCCGCAGTTGCAGGTAGTTCTGCACCAGTTCCGACTGCTGGCTCAAACGCATCGCGGCAAGGTCGGCCAGGCTGGCTTCGGCGCTCGCCTCGTTGGCTTCCAGGCCACGACGCAACTTGCCCCACACATCGGCTTCCCAACTCACCCCCACCTGGGCATTCAAGGTGTCACGGATGCCGCTGCTGGAGCTGGTCAAGCTTGAGTTGGAGCTGCCGGTGCCCTGGCTGGAGCGGGTTTTGCCCACGCTCAGGTCAGCACTGGGCAAAAACGCCGCCCGCGCATTACGCACCAACGCCTGGGCCTGACGGAACTGGGCTTCGGACTGCGCAATGGTCTGGTTGGAGCTGTTGAGCTTTTCCACCAACCCGTTGAGCTGCTGGTCACCATACAGCTCCCACCAGGCACCCCGAGCCAGGGAGTCGCTCGGGTTGGCCTGGGTCCAGCCAGCCGCCTCTTTGTACTCAAGGGGCGCCGATGTTTGCGGGCGCTGGTAGTCCGGGCCAATCGCACAGGCACTGAGCAACACAGCGGACAGCACCAGACTCAACCGAGCCAGGGGCCAGCGGCGGGAGGACAACGCCGGTGCAAGGGTAAGCAAACGAGAGGTCATAGCGGAGTTTCCAGAGCAGCATCAGTACGCACGCCGCGCCACTTGTTGAAGCGATGGCGCAAACGGTCGAGATAGAGGTAAACCACCGGAGTGGTGTAAAGGGTCAGGATCTGGCTGAAGATCAGCCCGCCGATAATGGTCAGGCCCAGCGGCTGGCGCATTTCCGCGCCCTCTGCCGTGCTCAGCATCAGAGGCAAGGCGCCGAGGATGGCTGCCAGAGTGGTCATCAGGATCGGCCTTAAACGCTGCAGGCACGCGCTGCGGATCGACTCTTGCGGGTCCATGCCCGAATGACGTTCCAGTTGCAGCGCCAGATCGATCATCAAAATGGCGTTTTTCTTCACTACACCAATCAGCAGGAACAACCCGAGCAGCGAGATCAGGCTGAACTCGCCCCCCGTCAGGTAGATGCTCAGCAATGCACCCACCCCGGCCGATGGCAAGGTCGAGAGAATGGTCAGCGGGTGGATGTAGCTCTCATAGAGAATCCCCAATACCAGATACACCGCCACCAGCGCCCCCAGAATCATAAATGGCTGGCTTTTTTGCGTGGCGGCAAAGGCATCACCGGTACCGGCCATTTTCACAATCACTTCTTCGGGCAAACCGAGTTTGGCGATGGCCCGCTCAATGGCCGCCGTGCCCTGCTCCAGCGAAACACCCGGGGCCATATCGAAGGCAATGCTCTCCGAGGCGAACTGACCCTCGTGGGATACACGGTCGTTCTGCAGACTGTTTTCGTAGTGGGCAATGGCCGACAACGGAATGCGCTGGCCATCGGCAGTAATGACCTGCACCTGATTCAGGGTTTCGGGGTCCTGGGCGTATTTGGGGTTGACCTCCATCACCACCTGATACTGGTTCAGGCTGTCGTAAATGGTGGAAATCTGCCGCTGGCTATAGGCGTTGTTGAGCACGGCGGTAACCATGTCCATATCCACCCCCAGGCGTTTCGCCTGGTCGCGGTCTACCACCAGCGTCACCTGTTGCGCGCCACGCCCTTCACGGGCATCGATGGCCGTCAGTTCCGGCAACGCCTTGAGCGCGGCCACCACTTTCGGATACCAGGTGCGCAGTTCACCGAGATCGCCACTTTGCAGGATGTAGGAGTATTGCGAGCTGGTCTGATCTCGCCCGCCACCAAACTGCAAATCCTGGTCGGCCATCAGCATCAGACGGCCACCTGGCACTTTGGGCATGTTTTCGCGCAGGCGTTCGATGACCTTTTGCGCAGAAATATTGCGCTCGGAAATCGGCTTGAGGCGCACAATCATAAAGGCGTTGTTGGTGCCGCCGTTACCACCGATAAAACCGGCCACGCTCTCGACCGCCGGGTCGGCCAGCACTGCCTTGCGGAAGATTTCCATCTTCGGCTGCATCACGCTGAACGACAGGCCATCGTCACCACGGACAAAACCGATCAATTGCCCGGTGTCCTGTTGCGGCATAAAGGTCTTGGGCACCACCACATACAACGCAACGTTGACGCCAATGGTCAGCAGCAGGCTGAACAGAGTCAGGCGCTTGTGCCGCAGCACCCAGTCCAGGCTGCGGGCATAGCCCCTGACCATGCGCTCGTTAAGGCGGATGCTCCAGCGCTGCATGGCGTTTTCCGTGCCCGGCACATGGGGTTTGAGCCAGCGCGCGCAGAGCATCGGGGTGAGGGTCAGGGACACCACCAGCGACACCACGATCGAGGCCGCCAGGGTGATGGAAAACTCGCGGAACAGGCTTTCGACAATCCCGCCCATAAACAGGATAGAGAGGAACACCGCCACCAGCGACACGTTCATCGAGAGCAGGGTAAAACCGACTTCCTTGGCTCCCAGATAGGCGGCTTTGATCGGTGCGATACCGGCGTCGATATGCCGCGAGATGTTCTCCAGCACCACGATGGCATCGTCGACCACCAGCCCGGTGACCAATATCAGCGCCATCAGCGACAGGTTGTTCAGCGAAAATCCGTACAGGTACATGATCGCAAAGGTACCCACCAATGAAACCGGTACCGCCAGCGTCGGGATCAGCGAAGCGCGAAAATTGCCAAGAAACAGGAACACCACCAGGATCACCAACGCCACGGCAATCAGCAGGGTCATTTCGGCTTCGTGCAAGGTGGCCTTGATCACCGGCGAACGGTCCATCGCCACGTTCAATTGCACACTGGCTGGCAACACCGCTTGCAGGGCCGGCAACTGGGCCTTGATGGCATTTACGGTTTCAATGATATTGGCCCCGGCCTGGCGGTTGACCACCAGCAGCACCGCCGCATCGTTATTGAAAAAACCACTGTTGTAGCGGTCCTCAACGCTGTCCTTGACCTTGGCCACATGACTCAGGCGCAGGGCCGCACCATCCTGGTAACGGATGATCAGCGGCTCGTAGTCCTTGGCCTTTTCCAACTGGTCGTTGGCCTGGATCTGCCAATTGCGCTCACCGTCAGACACCGCGCCCTTGGGCCGACGTACGTTGGCATTGGCGATGGTGTTGCGCACGTCATCCAGCGATACGCCGTACTGGTTGAGCAGCTGCGGCTCCAGCTCGATACGTACCGCGGGCAGCGAACTACCGCCAATCTGTACTTCACCCACTCCCGGCACCTGGGACAGGCTTTGCGAGAGGATGGTCGAGGCCAGGTCATAGAGCTGGCCCTTGGACAACACCTCGGAGGTCAGCGACAGCACCATGATCGGCGCTTGCGAGGGATTGATCTTTTTGTAGGTGGGCATGCTTTTCATGCCGCTGGGCAGCAGGTTGCGCGAAGCATTGATCGCCGCCTGCACTTCCCGCGCCGCACCGTTGATATCGCGGTCCTGATCGAACTGCAAGATCACCCGGGTCGAGCCCTGGCTGGAATTGCTGCTCATGGTGTTGACCCCGGCAATCGCACCGAAGGCCCGCTCCAGCGGCGTGGCCACGGTGGAGGCCATCACCTCGGGGCTGGCCCCGGGCAAGTTGGCCGACACCACAATCACCGGAAAGTCCATTTGCGGCAGCGGCGACACCGGCAGCAAACCAAAGCTCACTCCGCCCAGCAGCATGATGGCCAGGCTCAGCAGCATGGTGGCTACCGGGCGACGGATAAACGGGCCAGACAGATTCATACCGACGCCTGCTCAGCCTGGGCAGGATCACCGCGCCAGCGGCGACCCAAACGATCGAAGTACAGGTAAATCACCGGTGTGGTAAACAGGGTCAATACCTGGCTCACCAGCAAGCCACCGACCATCACCAGACCCAGTGGCTGACGCAATTCGGCACCGGAGCCGGTGGCCAGCATCAAGGGCACGGCACCGAACAGCGCCGCCAGGGTGGTCATCAGGATCGGCCGGAAACGTAACAGCGCCGCCTGGTAGATCGCCTGCTCGGGCGCCATGCCCTGATTGCGCTCGGCGTCGAGGGCAAAGTCGATCATCATGATGGCGTTCTTTTTGACGATACCGATCAGCAGGATGATGCCGATAATCGCGATCATGCCCAGGTCGTTACCGCTGAGGATCAGCGCCAGCAAGGCGCCGACCGCCGCTGACGGCAGGGTCGAGAGGATGGTGATCGGGTGGATATAGCTCTCATAGAGCACACCGAGCACGATATACATGGTCACCACTGCCGCCAGAATCAGCAGCAAGGTGCTCGACAGCGACGCCTGGAACGCCTGCGCGGCGCCCTGGAATTCGGTCTTGACCCCCACCGGCATGCCGATGTCTTTCTGCACCTGATCGATCAGCTCCACCGCTTGCCCCAGCGCAACGCCGGGGGCCAGGTTGAACGAGACCATTACCGAAGGAAACTGGCCGATATGGGAAATGGCCAGTTGTGCCTGACGCTCTTCGATCCGCGCCAGACTCGACAGCCGTACCTGGCCGCCATCGGTGGTTTTTACATGGATCTGGTCGAGGGCCTGCGGGCCGATTTTTTCGCCGTCCTTGGCCTGCAAGACCACGCGGTACTGGCTGGCCTGGGTGTAGATGGTAGAGATCTGCCGCTGGCCAAAGGCGTCGTACAACGCATCGGTGATATTGGCCACCGACACGCCAAGGCGCGAGGCTGCATCACGGTCGATTACCAGATACACCTGCAGGCCTTTGTCTTGCAGGTCGCTGGCAACATCGGCCAGTTCCGGTTGATTGGACAGCGCGGTGACCAGTTTCTGGCTCCAGGTGCTGAGCATTTCGGCATCCGGTGAAGACAGGCTGAACTGGTACTGGGTACGGCTGACACGGTCTTCGATGGTCAGGTCCTGCACCGGCTGCATAAACAGGCGAATGCCCGCCAGTTTGTCCAGTTGCGGTTGCAGCCGTGCAATCACCTCAGTGGCACTGTCGCTGCGCTCACTGTGAGGCTTGAGGTTGATCAGCATGCGCCCGCTGTTAAGCGTCGGGTTGTCGCCATCCACACCAATATAGGAGGACAGGCTTTCAACATCCGGGTCTTGCAGGATGATCTTGCCCAGCTCCTGCTGACGCAGGCTCATGGCGCTGAAGGAAATCGACTGCGGCGCTTCGGAAATGCCCTGGATCACCCCGGTATCCTGTACCGGGAAGAAGCCCTTGGGCACCACCATATACAGGAACACGGTCAACCCAAGCGTGCCAATGGCCACCAGCAGGGTCAGCGGCTGATGCTTGAGCACCCACTGCAACATGCGCCCGTACTCGGCGATCATCCAGTCAATAAACGCACCACTGGCGCGGTAGAAACGCCCCTGCTCTTCGGGCTTGGGTTCGGCCTTGAGCAGGCGCGCGCACATCATCGGCGTGAGGGTCAGCGAGACCACCAGGGAAATCAGGATCGCCACTGCCAGGGTGATGGCAAATTCACGGAACAGGCGTCCCACTACATCGGCCATAAACAGCAGCGGGATCAATACCGCAATCAACGACAGGGTCAGCGAGATCAGGGTAAAGCCGATCTGTTTCGCGCCCTTGAGCGCCGCCTGCATCGGGCTGTCGCCTTCCTCGATATAGCGCGAGATGTTCTCCAGCATGACGATGGCGTCATCCACCACAAAACCGGTGGCAATGGTCAGGGCCATCAAGGTCAGGTTGTTGATCGAGAAACCCGCCAGGTACATCACGCCAAAGGTGCCCACCAATGACAGCGGCACGGCAATCGACGGAATGATGGTGGCACTGGCCCGGCGCAGAAACAGGAACGTCACCATCACCACCAGGGCAATGGCGATCAGCAATTCGTGCTGCACATCACGCACCGAGGCGCGGATGGTTTGCGTGCGATCAGTCAGGACCGTGACATCGATACCCGCAGGCAGGTTGTCGGTGATGCTCGGCAGCAGCGCCTTGATCCGGTCTACCACCTCAATCACATTGGCCCCGGGCTGGCGCTGGATATTGAGCAGCACCGCCTGGTTTTCGTTGGCCCAGGCAGCGAGACGTTCGTTCTCGGCACCGTCGACAATCTCGGCCACGTCCTTGAGTCGCAATGGCGCGCCGTTGTTGTAGGCGAGGATCAGCTCGGCGTATTCCTCGGGGGTTTTCAGCTGGTCGTTGGCGTCCAGCATCGACACCCGGGTCGGGCCGTCGAAGTTGCCCTTGGGCTGGTTGACGTTGGACGCGCCGATCAGGGTGCGCACATCGGCCAGGTTCAGACCATTGGCGGCCAAGGCTTCAGGGTTGACCTTGATCCGTACTGCCTGGCGTTGACCGCCGGCAATGCTGACCATGCCGACGCCGCTGATCTGGGCGATCTTTTGCGCCATGCGCGTATCGACCAGATCATTGAGCTTGGGCAACTGCATGGTTTTCGAGCTGATGGCCAGGGTCAGCACCGGGGTATCGGCCGGGTTGACCTTGTTGTACACCGGCGGTGCCGGCAAATCCTTGGGCAGCAGGTTGCTGGCAGCGTTGATCGCAGCCTGCACCTGTTGCTCGGCGACATCCATATTGATATCGAGGTTAAAGCGCAGGGTCAGCACCGAGGCGCCACCGGAACTGGTCGAGGCCATTTGCGTCAGGCCCGGCATTTGCCCGAACTGACGCTCAAGTGGCGCAGTCACGGCGCTGGTCATGACATCCGGGCTGGCTCCGGGGTACAGCGTCATGACACGGATGGTCGGGTAGTCAACCTGGGGCAGGGCCGATACCGGCAGCAAGCGATAGGCGATGATCCCGGACAACACAATGGCCAGCATGCACAGCGTGGTTGCGACCGGGCGCAGGATAAACAGCCGCGACAGATTCATTCGCGGGCCTTGGTCTTGGCGGTGTCAGCGGCTGGGGCAGTATCGGCATCAGCGCCGCCATCGAGCAGTTGCCCGGCAGCGGTTTCCGGCACCTGGGCACTGTCATTGACCACTTCCACCGCACCACCGTCACGCAGACGGTCGGTGCCTTCGAGCACCACACGATCACCCGCTACCAGGCCTTCTTCAATCACGGTCAGGTCGCCATCGGTGGCGCCCACTTTGATGCTGCGAATCTTGACCTTGTTGTCACCGTCCATGGCATACACGAACGAGCCATTGGTGCCGTACTGGATCGCTGCAGTCGGGGCCAGCACCACGTTTTTCAGGGTGTCGGCCAACAGGCGTACATTGACGAACTGGTTGGGGAACAGCGCCTGATCGCGGTTCTCGAACAGCGCCTTGAATTTCAGAGTGCCGGTGGTGATATCGATCTGATTGTCGATGCTGCTCAACACGCCGACTGCCAGCTCTTTGGTGTCGCCACGGTTCCAGGCCTGCACCGGCATTTTCGCGCCACTGCGATAGCGCTCCAGCACCAGGGCCAGGTTGGTCTCGGGCAAGGTGAAGCTGACCACGATCGGCTCGGTCTGGGTGATCACCACCAGAGCGGTGGTGTCGTTGGCTGCCACCAGGTTACCGACGTCCAGTTGGCGCAAGCCCACACGGCCGCTGATCGGGGCGCGGATTTTGGTGAAATCCAGGTTCAGCTTGGCATCGTTGACCGCCGCCTGATTGGTCTTGACCGTGCCCAGATATTGGCTGACCAGTGCTTCGGCAGTGTCGAGGGTCTGTTTGGCGATACTGTCTTCGGCGTACAGGCCGCGGTAACGCTGAACATCGACCTGGGCGTTTTTCAGTTGGGCCTGATTCTGCAGCAATGTGCCTTCAGCTTGCAGCAACGCATTCTGGTAGCTGCGCGGGTCGATTTCAGCCAGCAGTTCGCCGGCTTTGACCATCTGCCCTTCCTTGAAGTAGACCTTGACCAACTCCCCCGCCACACGGCTGCGCACATTGATGGTGTTAAGCGCAGTCACAGTGCCCAGCGCCTTGAAGTACACCGGGAAATCACCTTGGGTCACTTCCGACACCCGAACCGGCACTGGCTGGGTCGAGCCGCCAAAGCCCGGGCGCATCATCCCGGAACGACCGGCGTGCCCGGCAGGCTGCTCGGCCACGGCCTTTTTCGAGGTCGACGGCCATAACCACCAGCACAGGCCAAGGACGATCAGCAAGACCAGCAGGCCAAACAGCCAGAAACGGGATTTGTGGGAAACAGAGGATTGCATGGAGTGATCAACCATTAGCGCGAGCAATAATTTTCAGGAAGTCGAACGATAAGCAGTGCAGACCGTTATGAAAAGGTTCTTTACCGGCTATTTACGTTATAGGGGTGAGATGAGCGAAAGATGACAGGCTTTACACCGAATATGTGAGAGCGGCGGTGCGACGATTCGACTTGCTCGCGATGCAGGCAACAAGGTGTGTCTGACAAATCGAGGCGATACCATCGCGAGCAAGCCCGCTCCCACAATAATCCCTGCAAAGTTTGAAGTGCGCTGCAGCTCCCCACAGAAGAGCAAAAAAAACGGCCTGGCACCTTTCGGTGCCAGGCCGTTTCGATAGTGCAGTACGACTTACTTCAAAACAGCCAGGGCTGCTTCGTAGTTTGGCTCTTCAGCGATTTCTTTAACCAGCTCGCTGTGCAGCACGTTGTCGTTTTCGTCCAGTACCACCACTGCACGGGCAGTCAGGCCGGCCAACGGACCATCAGCGATTGCCACGCCGTAGTTTTCGATAAACTCACGGCCGCGCAGGGTCGACAGATTTTGCACGTTTTCCAGACCTTCGGCGCCGCAGAAACGCGCCTGGGCGAACGGCAGGTCAGCCGAGATGCACAGCACCACGGTATTGGCCAGTTCGTTGGCCTGGGCGTTGAACGTGCGCACGGAAGTCGCGCAAGTCGGGGTATCAACGCTTGGGAAGATGTTCAGTACTTTGCGCTTGCCGGCAAAGCTGGCCAGCGTTACATCGGACAGATTACCGGCAACCAGCGAAAACGCCGGAGCCTTGGAGCCTACTGCAGGCAGTTCGCCATTGACTTGAACCGGGTTGCCTTTAAGCGTCACTTGAGCCATGAACGATGTCCTTTTTGACAGGTTGGAAAAGAGCCCGAAGTTAAACATGAATCAGCAGGGCTAACCTATGGGCTGAACATAAAATCTCATGCTTCCCATTACAAAAAGACGGTTCCTACATCCATTCAGCCAAGCGTGGTGATCAAAGGCCCTGTGAGAGCAGGTTAGCCACACTCCCACAGGTGGCCTGGCAGCTCACTTTTTCAGTTTCAGATACGACTGATGCATATCTGCTGCCCAGCCATCTATAACCTTTTTCACGTCATCGGCCTTCATCACCTGGCTGTCGTTGGCCAAGGGTTTGCCGGTGCCCTTGCGCACCACCTGGGCCACCACATCCTGGCTCTGCCCGTCGATAAACACGGCCTCGGTGGCCAGCTCGGTTTCCTGGTCACGTATCCCCGACGCGGTGCTCACTGCCGCGGCCACCAGTGCTACCGGGATGTACTCATAAGGTGCCAGACCCTCGGTCTTGCTGCTGACGGCAGTGATGGCTGCCCGCACCACAAGCACTCCCGGCCCGGGGCCACTGGCCAGTGGCAGTGATTTGCTCACTTCGCGTTTTAGCGCCTGGTCATAGTATTGCGTGATGCCATTGAGAGTGCTTTGCGGGATTTTCTCTGTCGGCTTGGGGGCCGGGTACAACTGGGTTGGTTCAACATAAACGCTGGTGTACTTGCTCACCTTCAGCTTGGGATCAACCCAGCGCATCACCTCTGCGCCAGAGGGCGATTTGGCCTCTTTCAGGCGGCTGTAATCCTTTAAAAATCCGGAGTATTCATCCGGTTGCTGGACCTTGCTCGCACAACCGACCATTGCGATTGAGGCAACACACAACGTACCAATCATTAAGCCAAGCTTCATGCTGTAACTCCTGTAGGGGCGCAGCCGTAGGAACGCGCCCATATAGGTATAGCCAAACCTTGGAAAATCGCCGCAACAGCAGGTTTTATCCCACGTTGAATGTGATAGAGCACTCAATACACATAGATCTGAACACTACAGATCAGTTGATAGCTATTTATTAAATATCTTTATAAAACAGGATCAGATTCAATAGAAATGCTTAAAACAGAGATAAAATCTGCGCCGCATAAATTCTGATTTACTGAATCTGTTTTGTTTTCTTCAACCTTTCTAAAGTTCAACCTGCGCCAGACCACGAGGCCTGGCAGGACTTTGAACCGTGGAAGACTTGAGCATGAGCACAGCACTAAACGGGCAGGCCTATAACTACAAGGTCGTCCGCCAATTCGCCATCATGACCGTGGTGTGGGGCGTTGTCGGCATGGCCATGGGCGTATGGATCGCCTCGCAACTGGCCTGGCCGCAAATGAACTTCGACCTGCCCTGGACCACCTTCGGCCGCCTGCGGCCACTGCACACCAGCCTGGTGATTTTCGGCTTTGCCGGCAGCGCGCAATTTGCCGCCAGCTACTACGCCGTGCAGCGTACCTGCGGGGTGCGGCTGTACTCGGACAAACTCGCGGCCTTTACCTTTTGGGGCTGGCAGTCGGTGATCGTGATCATGCTGGTCACCCTGCCCCTGGGCTACACCACGACCAAGGAATACGCTGAAATCGAGTTCACCGGCGCGGTCTGGCTGACCGTGGTGTGGGTGGCCTACGCCATCGTGTTTTTCACCACCGTGGTGCAGCGCACGACAAAGCATATTTATGTCGGCAACTGGTTTTTCGGCGCCTTTATCCTGGTGAT
Source organism: Pseudomonas sp. B414 (assembly GCF_055408445.1). Lineage (NCBI taxonomy): Bacteria > Pseudomonadati > Pseudomonadota > Gammaproteobacteria > Pseudomonadales > Pseudomonadaceae > Pseudomonas > Pseudomonas sp. B414. The sequence continues at coordinate 28,750 of NZ_JBUZTQ010000048.1, forward strand.
CGCCATGCTCCATGTGGTCAACCATCTGGCGATTCCGGTGGACTGGTTCAAGTCATACCCGGTGTATGCCGGCGCCACCGATGCCATGGTGCAGTGGTGGTACGGGCATAACGCCGTAGGGTTTTTCCTGACTACCGGGTTTCTCGGGATGATGTACTACTTCGTACCCAAGCAAGTCGGCAAGCCGATTTACTCCTATCGCCTGTCCATCGTGCATTTCTGGGCATTGATCACCCTGTATATCTGGGCCGGCCCCCATCACTTGCACTACACCGCGCTGCCGGACTGGGCGCAATCGTTGGGCATGGCCATGTCGATTATCCTGCTGGCACCCAGCTGGGGCGGCATGATCAACGGCATGATGACCCTCTCGGGGGCCTGGCATAAATTGCGCACCGACCCGATCCTGCGCTTTCTGGTGCTGTCGCTGGCGTTCTATGGCATGTCGACCTTTGAAGGCCCGATGATGGCGATCAAGACCGTCAACGCCCTCTCCCACTACACCGACTGGACCATCGGCCACGTTCACGCCGGGGCGCTGGGCTGGGTGGCGATGATCACCTTTGGCGCGCTGTACCACATGATCCCGAAAATCTTCGGCCGCGAGCAGATGTACAGTACGCCGCTGATCAACCTGCACTTCTGGCTGGCCACCATCGGCACTGTGCTTTATATCGCCTCGATGTGGGTCAACGGCATCACCCAGGGCCTGATGTGGCGGGCAATCAACGATGACGGCACCCTGACCTACTCATTTGTCGAATCCTTGCAGGCCAGCCACCCGGGCTTTGTGGTGCGTCTGGTGGGCGGGGTGTTCTTTCTCTGCGGCATGCTGCTGATGGCCTACAACGTCTGGCGCACGGTACGCGTAGGCAATCTCCAGCAGGCCGAGCTGACCGCCCGGATTGCCTGACCCCCTTAGCCGCGCAGGCCGCAAGGCTTGCGCTGCCCCTCAGCAAGGAGCCCTTCCCATGCTCGAAATAGCCCTCAACAGCGCCGCCGTGATCAGCCTCTACTGTGCGGTCAGCTGGTGCCTGAAGCACAAAACCGCAAAAGACATCGACGACGCCAGCCTGATGCCCTTTGCTGATGACCCGCAAGTGGCACGCCGGGTTGAACGGGCCACCGGCAAAACCGTAAATGCCGTGCAGATCAGCGAACCAGAGCCGCGCAAACCGGACTGGGGCAAGCTGGAATTGTGAAATCCGGGTACTGGCACGGTGACAGATTAAATCTGCACCATTGGTTGCATCGAGCGGGTATTCAACGGCATTCTTGGTTCAGCGAACTATTGATCGACAACGCAATCAATCTGTACTGCCATTAATACCTTTCCGACAGAGACGCTCATGACTTCCAAGCTGGAACAACTCAAGCAGTTCACCACCGTGGTCGCAGACACCGGCGACCTCGACGCGATTACCCGTCTCAAACCCGTGGATGCAACCACCAACCCGTCACTGCTGCTCAAGGCCGCCGCGATGCCCGGTTATGCCGAGCTGCTGCAGAACGCCATCAGCCACGCCAACGGTGATGTCGGCCAGGCCTGCGACCACTTCGCGGTATCCGTGGGTAGCGGTATCTTGAACGTGATTCCGGGGCGTATTTCGACTGAAGTCGACGCTCGCCTGTCGTTCGACGAGCCGGCCCTGCTGAAAAAAGCCCACCAGTTGATCGAGCTGTACGACAAGGCCGGTGTAGGCCGCGACCGCGTACTGATCAAACTGGCCTCGACCTGGGAAGGCATCCGCGCTGCCGAGAAACTGGAGAAGGACGGCATTCAAACTAACCTGACCCTGCTGTTCTCATTCGCCCAGGCCGCTGCCTGTGCCGATGCCGGGGTGTTTTTGATCTCGCCGTTTGTGGGCCGGATTTACGACTGGTACAAAAAATCCACCGGCATTGACTACACCGGCTCCGATGATCCGGGCGTGCAGTCCGTAACCCGCATCTACAACTACTACAAGGCCAATGGCTACAACACCGTGGTGATGGGCGCCAGCTTCCGCAACCTCAACCAGATCGAGCAACTGGCTGGCTGCGACCGCCTGACCATCAGCCCTGACCTGCTGGAAAAACTGGCTCTGGACGAAGGCAAGCTAGAACGCAAACTGGCGCCGGGCAACAAAGGCGAGCCACGCCTGAACCTGACCGAGGCGCAATTCCGCTGGGCCTCCAACGAAGACGCCATGGCCACCGAAAAACTGGCCGAAGGCATTCGCCAGTTTGCCCGTGACCAGGAAAAACTTGAGGCGTTGTTGACCGGTAAATAACCCCGGCAACCCAATGTGGGAGCGGGCTTGCTCGCGATCGGATCGCTGCGGTTTGCCTGGCAGACAGCGGCGCCCGCATCGCAGGCAAGCCAGCTCCCACAGGATTTGCGTCGTACATAAAGCCTGATGAATTACAGGACCATTGTGGGCCCCCCTACAACAGGGCATCAGCGGGCCAGTAACTCCCTGCAATACCGCCCTACCCCCTCCTCCAGCCCCAGCATCGGCTCGCGATAACCCGCTTCACGCAATTGCCCCAGATCCGCGCAGGTATACACCTGATACTTGTGCTTGAGCCCCTCGGGGAACTCGCAGTAGCGCAACACACCATCCAGCAAGGCCGTTTCCAAGGTCAGCGGCGGACGATCCTCGGCCGCACGCAAACTGTTGATCGTCGCCAGTGCCAGATCATTGAATGAACGGGCGCACCCGGTGCCCAGGTTGAAAATGCCGCTGGTTTGCGGATGGTCCAGCCAATGCAGATTGACCTTGACCACATCCTCCACCGAGACAAAATCACGCTCATGCCCGCCCGCCGGGTAGCCGCCGTACTCACCAAACAACTCGACATGGCCATGATCGCGATACTGGTTGAAACAATGCCAGACCATCGAGGCCATGCGCCCTTTGTGCTGTTCACGGGGCCCGTACACATTGAAATAGCGCAAGCCGACGATCTGGCTACGGGACTTTGCCAGCAACTGGCGTACGCGCTGATCGAAGAGGAATTTTGAATAGGCGTACACATTCAGTGGCTGTTCGTACTCACGGGCTTCGCGAAACTCCCGGTTGGCACCGTAGACCGCCGCCGAAGAGGCATACAACAACGGCACCGTCTGTTCCTGACAGGCTTGCAGCAGATCGCAGCTGTAACGGTAGTTGTTGTCCATCATCAACCGGCCATCACTTTCCACGGTGCTGGAACAGGCACCCTGGTGCAGCACCGCACGCACTTCGCCCAGTTGATGGGTGGCAAAGCGCTGCACGAATTCACGCTTGTCAAAGTAATCGGCGATATCGCAGTCCGCCAGATTGCGGCACTTGTTGCCGTCAGTCAGGTCGTCGACAGCGATAATGTCACGCTCGCCACGCCGGTTAAGGGCCTTCACCAGATTGCTGCCGATAAACCCTGCAGCTCCGGTCACGATGATGCTCATCTTTGGCAACCTCCTGGAACATGGATTGCGCCCAGACTATGCCTGTGCGGGTCGACAGCCTTGATGCAGATCAAGCGCCCTTGCGGGTGACAAATGCCGAGGTAATATACGGCACGCTAACGCTGGCGCCGTGATTCAACACGTCTTGTGAAGCAACAAAATCCGCCAGTTGCTGCTCAAGCCGTGCCCTATCAGCCAGGGCCAGTGCCGAGATAAAACTGGTGGAACGCACACGGTTGAGAATCACGTCCTCGACCGGGCCGTCATGGGACTGGCTGAATTGCTGCTCCTGCAGAGGGCCAAACCCCGCAAAAGGAAAGGCCTGGCGCCAGGCCCCCGTGTAAAAGCGCGGCGCATCGCCTTGCCATTGATTGACCAGCGCATCCAGTTGCGCCACCCACGGCACGCTGGCGTCACGCAGGTTCCAGATCAGCCCCAGACAGCCGCCGGGCTTGAGCACGCGATGCATCTCGGCAAGGGCCTCATGGGTGGCGAACCAGTGAAAAGCCTGGGCGCACACCACCACATCGACACTGGCATCGGCCAGAGGGATGGCTTGCGCCGTGCCTTGATGGGTTTCGACTTCGGGATAGCTGGCGGAGAGTTTTTCCAGCATGGCCGGTACCGGCTCGAGCACAATTACCCGTGCGCCGGTCTGCAACAGCCGTGCCGTGAACTTGCCGGTGCCGGCGCCCACTTCGAGTACGGTCTGCCCGGGTTGCAAGCCAAGGGTTGCAGACAGCCAGGTCGCCACAGCCGCTGGGTAGTCGGGACGCCCGCGCACATAGGTGTCGGCGCCCTGCTTGTAACCGTCTGCTGCTGCGTGATGGATGGTTGATTCGCTCATTGCCTGCCTCCGTTTTCGTGGTTTTTAACCATAGCCGACACGGAGCAGGCACGACATGAAACTGTCGTCAGAAGCGGTACTTCATGCCCAGCATCAGGTTGCGCGAAAAGAAGCCGTCATTATCAGGGCATTGAGCGTTATAAATATCGGCGGTTGCAGGAGCTGAGTGCAACACGGTTATTGAATTGAAGCCGGAGCATCATGCCGCATAGCCAAGGCTTCCTGCATCACCTCTCCCATGACTT